>JASFFJ010000288.1:0-9121 GCA_050124355.1 Desulfobacterales bacterium
TTTAAATTTACCTTGACGCTACCCCGTGCCGCGATCACAAATTCCTTGTGAATCATATGTAGATGAAATATATAAATGGATTTATTTTTCGAAAATAATTACTTAACGATGTATCACGACAATTGGTTGCTAACTGAGTCGGGGAACCAACCAACGGCCGGAGAAAGGGAGAAAAAGACTATGAAAGCGCTTATTGAAGACAGATATGAACAATTTCTCGTCGATTTGGAGACCATTGTAAACATAGACAGCGGCAGCGGATACGTGCCTGGCTTGGAGGCTGTGGCCGCCTTTTTCCAGAAACGCTTCCAAAAGATCGGCTGGATCACGACCAACCATTCGTTTGACGATGGAAAGGTACCCTGTTTGGAGGTTACCAACAAGCAATTTTCTGACAATGATTCCGCCTTCGATCTTCTTTTTATTGGACACATGGATACCGTGTTCGGAAAGGGAACGGCAGCCGCCCGGCCCTTCTCGAAGGATGAAGAACGTGCATATGGTCCGGGGGTTTGCGATATGAAAGGGGGCTTACTGACCATGCTGCATGTTGCCGAGATCCTGCAACAAACCAGTGTGGCCGACGAAATCGCCCTGGCCATGGCATTCAACAGCGACGAAGAAATCGGGTCACGTGGCTCACGTCCCTGGTATGAAGGCCTGGCGGCCAAAAGTCGCTGTGTTTTCGTGTTCGAACCCTGGCGAGCCACCGGCGATCGGATATTGCACCGTAAAGGCGGCGGCAATTTCGATGTCATCTGCCATGGCAAAGCCGCCCACGCCGGTGCCGCCCCGGAGGAGGGTGCCAATGCCGTCATCGAATTGGCCCATCAAATTTTGGCGGTCAAAGAACTGGCCCGCATCGACAATGGTACGACGGTTAATGTCACCGTCATTTCGGGAGGAACAGCCGACAACGTGATTCCCGATTATGCCAAAGCCAGTGTGGATGTGCGCATCGCCGAAGCGCAGGAGGGGCAAAGAATCGAGGATGGTTTCCAGGCCCTCGGCCGAAACGTTCATACCCCCGGCGTACGGGTGGAGGTGTGCGGCGGTATCAATCGCCCGCCAATGGCGCCTTCTGAAAAAACCACCCGGTTGTGGGAACAGATAGCAGCCATCGGTGAAACGATCGGACTGAAAATGACATTGACGACCACCGGTGGTTGCTCGGACGGCAACTACACCGCTTCACTGGGTATTCCCACCATCGATGCAATGGGTGTTCGCGGTGGCTGCGCTCACAGTGAAGACGAATACATCGAACTAAACAGTGTCGTACCCAATATTCACCTCATGTGTGAAATCGTCAAGGGGTTTGCAGACGGTCGTATTTCTTGAAAAACCATCCTTTTGGAGAGTCTTTATGAAGCTCACAATTCGCTGGTCGCTGATCATCGGTTTTCTCTGCCTGATCTGGGGAACCTGCGCGGTTACGACGACGTCGATCTATGTATCCTCCCAGAAAACGTTAAATAGACATGCCATGAATATCATGGAAAATATTGCCGATCTGGCGATGGAAAAGTCTCAAAATCATCTCGTTCATGCCCATGGCGCCGCTGTACTGACGAGACGTCTGCTGGCCGCCAATGTGGTCAGTGTCAATAAAAACAATCTTGATTCGCTGGAACAGTATTTTTTGGATCAACTGGCCATCTATCCCCATTTTGCCGGTATTTACATCGGGAAACCCAATGGTGATTTTTTTTATGTCAGCCGCAACGAGCAACGTTCACCCGGTGGATTTCGTACGAAAAACATATCCCATCGGGGGGGCGTTCGTAGAATAGCGCTGACATGGCGCGACCAAAACCTGGGCATTCACTCCAAAGAACTTGATCCAGAAGACCGCTTCGATCCGCGCATACGTCCCTGGTACAAAAAAGCGCTTGAACACAAAAAGATCGTCTGGACGGATCCCTATATTTTCTTTACATCCCAAAAGCCCGGTATTACTATTGTCGGTCCCACCTTTGATCAATCCGGTGTTCTCCAGGGCATTGTCGGCGTGGACCTTGAAATCGACGAACTGTCTACTTTCATCGGCAACCTGAAAATCGGCCAAAACGGCCAAGCCTTCATGATTAATAATAATGGTGAGGTGGTTGCGTTCCCTGATCTTGAAAAAATTAAAACCCAGGGCGCTTCGGATTTCAGGTCCCCGCGCCTGGTAAAAATTCACGAACTCGATGCCGTTCTGAGCAAAAAAGCATTTTCAGCCGTGGGACTGGCTCAAAACGACCGGGGTCGATTTGATCTGGAGACGTCCCGCTTTGCCAAGTTCGAGCACGAAGGCCAATACCATCACGCAATGCTGACGCCTTTTTCCATCCCTCAATGGCCCTGGATTATCGGCGTTCATCTTCCGGAAGACGATTACTTAGGGGATTTAAAGAAAAGTCGTTTGTTCATTATCCTGCTGACCTTTATCATCTCCATTGTTGCCACGGTCATTGCCCTGTATTTTGCGCGCAGCATCATTCGCCCCATTACCAACCTTGAAAAAGAAGCATTGGCAGTTAAAAATGATGACATGCGGACGCGTTTCAATATCAGTTCAAAATACAAGGAAATACAGGAAACCGCCGACTCTTTTCGATCGATGAAGGACGCTATTCGAAAATCCCGTCAGAAGTATCGCGGCATATTTGAAAACATCCAAGATGTTTATTATGAAACCTCCCTGGAGGGTGTGATACTGGAAATGAGTCCTTCGATTGAAAAAATTTCACCATACAAACGCGAAAGTCTGCTGGGCGCAAATGTCCATCAATTCTATTTTTCACCCCAAGACAGGGAAAAAATGATTCAGACCCTCTTGGCGGATAAGAAAATATCCGACTATGAAGTTTTGTTGACATTTGATGATGGACAGCCGGCATGTGTTTCTCTGAACTCAGTATTGATAAGTGATGAACGAGGTGCACCGCTGAAAATTGTCGGATCACTGCGGGATGTGACCGCCAGAAAAGAGGCCGAAGCGGAGTTGCAAAATTATCGTGAACATCTCGAAGATCTCGTACATGAACGTACTGCCGATCTTGAGAAAGCCGGTCAAAAGCTAAAAGATGAGATTGAGCAACGGTTGCAAACAGAATTGACGCTGGGTGAAAATCAGGAAAAATACCGCAATATCCTCGAAGGTATTGAAGAGGGTTATTTTGAAACCGACCTGAGTGGTAATTTTACTTTCTACAACGACGCAACATCAAGGATCCTGGGCTGGCTTAAAAGCGAGTTGCAGGGTCTGAACATTCGCAGCTATACCAGTCGCAAGACCGCCAAAAAAATATTTTCAACATTCAAAGAGGTCTACCGTACCGGAAATCCATGCCGGGCCATTGAATTTGAAATCATCAGAAAGGATCGCAAGAAACGATATATTGAAATGTCGGTATCACTGGTACGAGATGCCGAGGGCAAGCCGCAGGGATTCAGAGGAATCGGTCGGGACACCACCGCCCGTCGCCTGGCCGAAAATGAGAGGAAACTATTGGAAGAAAAGCTGCAGCAGATCCAAAGACTTCAGGCCATTGGAACCCTTGCAGGTGGAATTGCTCATGATTTTAACAATCTCCTTATGGGCATTCAGGGAAACGTCGACCTGCTTTTAATTTCTCTGGATGCCGCCGATCCACGCTACGAAAATACCCGCAACATAGAGCGCTGCATCCGCAGCGGCGCTAACCTGACCCGACAACTGTTGGGATACGCTCGAGGCGGTAAGTATTTTGTCAAACCCATTAATCTCAATGACGTTGTTCAAACGTCATCCAACCTCTTTGGCCGCACAAAAAAGGAAACCAAATTAATATGCAAATACCAGGATAATATCTGGATCGTAGAGGCAGACCAAAGTCAAATTGAGCAGGTATTGATGAACCTTTATCTGAATGCCTGGCAGGCAATGGGACCCGGAGGCACCATCCATGTAAAAACTGAAAATGCCTTACTGGATAGTGATTTTGTCAAACCCTATGAAGCAGCGCCCGGTAAGTATGTCAGTGTGTCTGTGGCGGATACCGGCCGAGGTATGGACAAAGAAACGCAAAAACGGGTATATGAACCATTTTTTACAACGAAATCGATGGGAAAGGGAACCGGCATGGGGCTGGCTTCGGCATTCGGCATCCTTAAAAATCATAACGGTATCATTCGTTTTGCCAGCACATTGGGAAAGGGAACCACATTTTATATCTATCTGCCGGCATCCGATCTGTCCGCCGATTCCTAACAAAGGAAACAAGTCACCTTGAAGAGCCGGCATCGGCTTTTGAGAAAACTATAGCTTTGACGGGACCAAATTTAAGATTGAAGATTGCAAATTGAAGATTTGTGGATGTCGCTTCGCTCTGCCTTTTTTATAATCTTTTTTAATAATTGATCCCGCCGAAGGCGGACCTTAAATCTTCAATTTTCAATCGACAATCTTCAATCAATGCTATTTGTGATTTGCTAAACCCTTAATTTCTTTACAACATGTTGTCAGAAAAAATGGACTAAGGTCCTAAGATCTTGTGATGCCGATTGAACCTTTACCTGTCTGCTTGATGCGAAACATGGCTTGATCAGCCAATGCCAATAAACCCGTACGGTTGTTAGTGTCTTCCGGGAATGTTGCCAATCCAAAACTGGCACCAATATGAACATTGAATCCGGCTTTGGTTAAGTAGGTTGTTTGCTTCATTTTTAATCGGATCTGCCCAGCTTTTTCGGTGGCTTGAAGCTTATTGAATCCCGGTAGAACAATAACGAACTCATCGCCACCATAGGCAACCCCAAAGCTAGGCGGTTTTAGACAGCTTTTTATGGTAATTGCCACCTCCCTGAGCGCCTGACTTCCATTTAGATGGCCATAAGTGTCGACCACCCGTTTAAAGTTATCCATGTCCATAAAAATTAAAGAAAAAGGTTTATTTGTGATCGCGTTGTCTTCGATAAGATCATCTAACATCTTGTACAGGTAGCGCGTGTTATACAAGCCGGTGAGATTATCGTGAATCGCAAGGCTGCGGAATTTTTTACGATCGCGTCGAAGCTCTTTTTCTAGAGCCTTCTTTTTTGTGTTGTCAACCAATATGCCTTCGAGAATAGCGTCGTTTTTATTGTTTTTGGTAACTCGAATATTGGCCAGTATCCACACGGGTTTACCATCTTTTCGTTTTAATCTGAGCTCGTAATTTACCAGGGAACCTTTCTTTTTCACAGCCCGAATCATCCGGGTCCTGTCATCAGGGTTGAAATAAATTTTGTCGGCGTTTTCTTTGAACTCCAGCAATTCTTCCGGTGAGCCATATCCTAATATATCAGCATAGGATGGATTTACGCGAATAAGTTCACCGGAGAGTTTGCTTTGAAACATAGCCTGTACTGCATTTTGATACATGCTGCGATATCGATGTTCCGCTCTTTTGAGCTCTTCCTGGGTGGCCTTCAATTCGGTTAGATCTGAAAGGAAATACATGTACCCAATAAATGTACGATTCTCATCCTTTAAAATGCTGCGACTGAACAACATGGGTATCCGTGTACCGGTCTTAGCGCAAAATGAGGCTTCGAAACTCAAATGATCGCGGCTTGCAGAATAAAAATCCACCGAAGTTTTGTCGTAGAATTGGTCGACGCTTTGGCCGATAAAGTCTTCACGATTGCAACCGGAAATCCTTAATAACGCCTTATTCACGTCAATTATCACTCGGTTGCTGTCCAACAGCATAAAGCCTTCATTTGCGTATTCAACCAAACTGCGATATTTTAACTCGTTGTACTGGCATATTTCCTTGGCCTTTCGACAATCCTCGAGTTCTCTTTTCAGCGAATCAATCTGTTGCAGCAGTTCTTCAGGGGATGTAGTCGTCGCCATCGTTTTGTCCTCAATTCGTTAAAGTTAGTACTGAAAATCAAAAATCAAGATATAAATTATATTTCAAGGGTGAAAACGATTGTAAGTTGCCCGATATGATGCAAGATGACGGAAAAAGGGAAGAAGTTCAGCTAAATAGCTGGATGGAAGAAGATAAAATGCCCCACTGGTAGTCTCTAAGGACCTGAATCCAGAAAATCTGGAAAAAACAAATCACAAGCACCAAGTAAGAGGTGAGCTTGCCGAACCATTTGGTATTTGTGTCTTTGCTATTTGAAATTTTTACACGGCTGTAACCTTACTTTCCTGAAAATGTGTTGTCAGATAATACCCACTGATGGTCTCAACCGCATGCATGGTGGATGTGTTCAATTGGCATCGATACCGGTTAGCTTCTCTGTTTTTTCGAGCTGGGTTTTACACTCTATACAGTATCGAGCGGTTGGCCTGGCATTAAGTCGTTTTATTGAAATATCTTCTCCGCATTGCTCGCAGAGACCATATACCCCCTCTTCGATATCCTGCAACGACCTCTCGATTTTTCTCATATGCAGTTTCTCACGACTGCAGAGATGGTGAGAAAATTCTCGCTCGGAAAACTGAGAGGCACGATCGAGAATATCCGAGATATTGTTATCGGCAATGTTCAACTCATCCAGACTGCAGTCGGAACGACCCAATAGATCTCTGAGTTGCTGGATTAAGATTTTTTTAAAATGGTTCAAGTCTTTTTTTTTCATCTGTCAGTATTTCAAAAAATTCGATTTTTGATTGTTGATCACCACGCAAACAGTCAATCCTTCCGATTTAACGTCATTCCGGCGAAAGCCGGAATCCTGTAAATTCAAGGAATTCTGGATGCCGGATTAAGTCCGGCATGACGGTAGATGGACTTTTTACGGGACAGTCTTTGTTGATTTTTTTATTTTCCGACAACTAACCGATATGTACTCCAACCGAATCGATATGTTAATCATCTTCTCGATCAAATCAACCATTTTTTATTGGACGCTTAGGTATTTTGTTTAATGCTTGAAACTGCGTTGGCCGGTATACACCATGGTTACATCCGCTTCATTGCAGGCCTCAATGGACTGATAGTCATTGGCGGATCCGCCCGGCTGAATCACCGCCGTAATTCCTTCGTTGATACCGACATCCACACCGTCCCTGAATGGAAAGAAGGCGTCACTGACCATGGCTGAACCGATGAGCCCCCCTTTCTCCCGGTTGACACGTTCATCAAATTCCGCTTTTTTGTCCGGATCTTTTAAATCATTGTAGGGCATGCCAAGACTTTCAAAGCAATAGCGATCAGCCAGCTTGCGATAGGCTTTGTCCCTGGCGATCTGAGCGACGCCGACCCTGTCCTGCTCGCCGGTACCGATCCCCACGGTAACCAGATCTTTAACAAAAATGACCGAATTGGAGGTGATGCCGGATTCCACCAACCAACCGAAAAGCATATCTTCATATTCTTTATCCGTGGGTTCGCGGTTGATTTTGTAACGACTGCCTTTATAGTCGCACTCGGCCGGTTTAAGATCCTGCCTGTTGCGGCCGGCCGGAACAAAAGACCACTGCGCAATAATTCCCCCGTCGATCAGACTTTTGAATTCGACGCATCGCTGTCCGACAAAGGACTGCAAGCGCTCAATATTGGCGATCTTGACCACCCTGAGATTTTTTTTCGATGCAAAAATATCCATGACCCCTTCTTCGAAGTCCGGCGCCACCACAACTTCGGCGTATTGCTGTACAATTGCTTCCGCCGTGGCCCTGTCCACCGTCCGGTTCAAGGCAATACAGCCGCCAAAGGCCGCCACCCGATCGGCCATATTGGCTTTCAGGTAAGCACTCACCAAAGAATCTGCCAACGCCACGCCACAGGGGTTATTATGCTTTACAATGACCGCTCCTGGCTTTTCGCAAAAATATCGCAATATGTTTAGAGAGTTATCCGCGTCGGTTAAATTAGTTTTGCCGGGATGCTTGCCCGATTGCAGCAATTCGATGTCGGAGGCCAAATATCGGCCCGGTTGGATGGTTTGAGTCTCACCTAACACCAGATTACCATTAACCATTCGGTAAAGCGCAGCTTCCTGTCCCGGGTTCTCGCCATATCTAAGGCCTTTCTGTACATTATCGATAGTCCAGGTAACTTTCTCATAAACGAGAGTTTGCCGATTATCTCCATCGATGAAACTGATCTCCATCTTCGGGGGAAAGTGATCATCCATTATCGTACGATACATTTTTTTTAAATCTTCAGCCATGTGGATTCTCCTAAAAAAAGGGGTTCTGGGGTTCAGAGGTTCAGAGGTTCAGAGGTTCAGCGTTCACCGTTCAGGGTTTCATTCTCGTCATTTGAGTACATTTGAGATATGAAATTACGAGAAAAGTGTCCACTTAATTAGCTCCAATCGAAAGTTCGGAGCAAAATCGTCAATAATTTGTGAAAATGAGCATTACTAACAAGGATTAGGGATTATTAATATCGCATTTATCCTTAACCTCCGTATGAAACTTCATTTCAAAAAGTTGGAGTTGGTTCTATTCTGTTTCCCCTTGCATTTCGTAGGTTGGGTTGAGCCTACGCCAAGCTTTGTTGGATTTCGTTGCACTCAATCCAACCTACATGTTACCGGTATTATTGCCAAATGCGAAACCCAACAGCGACCGATTTCGAAACCGAGCCCGAAAAGTTTCTTTCTTAATCAGACTGTCCGTTTTTTTGGCCAGAGGTCATGCTGAACGTTGAACCCTGAACCTTTCAACCTGGTTGGCCATAGCAAGCCTCAACATCTGCCAAAGCCTTTGTGCCGAGAAAATCAGCAATAGCTCGGTCATATCCAGCGGTATGTTCAAATGCCTTTTGGGCCAGGCGATATCGCATCCCCAAAGAAAGTGCACCCTGGTTTGCTTTTAACTCCTCAATGATAACGGCATAATCAGTGGGATCCACAACCGGGGCCACCCGGATGAAATTTTTTGCCGATGCCCGGATCATGCAGGGGCCACCGATATCGATGTTGCCTCTGGCTTGCTCCACCGTCACATCCGCTTTTGATATGGTCTCCTGGAAGGGATACAAATTCACCACCACCATATCGATGGGCACAGCGCCGGTTCGTTGGAGATCATCCTGATGGGCATCGTTGTACGTTTCGGTGAGAAGGCCGAGGTAAATTTTAAAATCCAGCGTTTTTACAAGCCCTCCCTGGGTTTCGGGCTGCCCGGTGTAATCGGAAACTC
>JASFFJ010000289.1:0-9113 GCA_050124355.1 Desulfobacterales bacterium
GTCGCAACCGCTGTCGGTTGCGTATTTTTTGTCATATCCTCGCCCTTTTCAGCTTTAGGAGGCAATATAGGCGACGCCAGCGAAATGCTTGTCAAAGATCCCGCTCGCTTTACCTTTAAGAGACCGTTGGGTCAATTTTAATCAATCCCTAGAACGTCAGTTATATCAAATTTCCGGTGTTTCGTGCTTTGTATTAGATATCAACCTGCTAAAATGCAAAATACGAAACACCGGTAATCAAACACTCCCTCGATAAGCGTATTCTTCCTTTTTCTAAATGATCCTTCACATGGGTGTTGAGGTCAATTTGATCTCTCACAATTTCCATTCTGAGATCTTGACACATAAAATTAATTTCAATAAACAGTCAGTATTCAATCATCTGAAGGTGGCCTGCCGATTGCCATCTTAACTGCATCCGCTAATCATATTGCAAAAAGGAGGTCGCCGTGCCCATACATGTGGTGAATCACCCACTGATCAAACACAAACTCGCATTAATGAGAGAAGACAATATAACCACCAAGGATTTCAGAGATCTCGCATCGGAGTTGGCGACCCTTTTGACCTATGAAGCTACCAAAGATCTTGAAACGGAAACAAAGACGATTCAGGGCTGGGCCGGGCCGGTTCAAGTTGAAAAAATAAAAGGAAAGAAAATAACCGTCGTACCCATCTTAAGAGCAGGTCTAGGGATGATGCCTGGCGTCTTAGATCTCATACCGTCTGCCAGGGTAAGCGTGGTCGGACTATACCGCAATGAAGAAACCTTGCAACCGATTGAATATTATGTCAAAATGACTAGTGCCATGGAAGAGCGCATCGCTTTGATCATAGATCCCATGCTGGCCACCGGTGGTTCGCTGATCGCCACCATCGACTTGATCAAAAAAACGGGTTGCCAGCAGATAAAGGGTATTTTCATGGTTGCCGCACCGGAAGGCATCGAAAAACTAACTGCTGCCCATCCGGATGTAGAGGTTTATATCGCGGCTCTTGATGAAAAATTAAATGATATCGGATATATTTTACCAGGATTAGGCGATGCCGGTGATAAGATTTTCGGGACCAAATAAAGGATTAAAATCGAGGAGTGGATTTTGGCGGAACTTATCTGGATAGAGGACAGCATCAAAGATGCCATCTTGACGATAATGAAATATATCGAGGTCGCCACCGGAGTTGAGCCGACCCAGGATGAAATAGCTGAAATGCTGAAATCTTATTTTATACTAAACGAAATCGGGAATCAGGTAAAGTATCAGTTAAAAAAAGCATCGGAAAATAAAAATGATAAAGATCATGTTGAGATCCGGGGGCCTTTCTGGACCTTAAACCTAATGACCGGTCCCGGCAAAAACGTTTTAACCAAAGGCGGCGTTTTCACCAGCAATATCCAGACGGCGTTGCATTCCGTCCGTAAATTTGTAAAAAAAACGATTGGGAAAGAACCAAGCAATGACATTCTTGCCAAGAGTTTAAAAAGCTCATTCATACTTAGCGAAATAAAAAATCAAATTGAATGGCAGCGCAAGGGTGCCAAGAATACGAAAGAAACTGACGATGATCTTCTGACTTAAAATGGACAAAGAAATAAAATCAAATACATGGATTTGGGTGGTCGTGCAAAATCCCGGTGCAGATGAGCAGTTTTTGGGACAGCTCGATGAAGAAAAGAATGAGGCGTTTATCCCTGCTTTTTACGACAAAGAAGATGCTCAGCAATGCTTGATACAAATGAAAACCGAGAAGACAAATAAATACGAAGTTCAGGCAATCTGCTTTGATGAGCTGGCCAAAGACGCTGCTAAAAATAATTTTATGATATTCATGTTAACCGGAGATGGTGAAATCATCAAAAAAATCACCCCCTGATCTATCAAAATCAACGACCACCATCAGAGCTGGGGGTATGATATGTTGCAGTTCGCTATTTAATCCAAGCCTTTGCAGTGGCCGAGTTGTTTATCAAAAACCCGCGCCATTTTGGCGAAGTTTCACATAAGTTAGATCTCCGCAGGTCACCAACCAGAACATTTTTCCTGTCAACTCAAATTTAATTATTATCACACCAAAATCCCGCAATGGACCCGGACAGGCATCGGCGGTCTCAGGATGGGTGGAATCACAAACATCGCCGAGATGGTAAATGGGCCGTCAGTCGATGTTTGTGAACACCCCAAGGGCAGCTGCAATGCTCTCAGGCTGTCCTTGGCTATCCGCTATGATTCCGATCATGGTTGTACCTTTTGAAAAATTGGAAGCTGTCTGGCTTCCGGCTCGGAGGGTAGAGGCCAGGATGATGAAAATCACACATAACGTGCCTCATAACTTTCATCTCATTTTTATTCCGTTAAATCTGCTTTTTAGGGCCATTTTTTGATCCGCTCATAACCATATATTGCGGTTTATTTTCGCTTGACACACAATTTATTCAAATCTATACTCCGTTCGAAGAAATCTATACTCCGTTCGAAGATTGATTTCAAATCCGGAACATATTGAGAAGTTACAATTCCGATACCTAATTTTTTAGCAGTCAAGATGCTGATACCCAACCCGGATAAAGCGGATAGAACAGCCACAAAGGCACAAACAATAACTGCTACAACATATTGTCAGAAAAATGTGAGGTTGCTGACAAAGTGGGGGTAAAACGTAAAAAGAAAAAAGTGATTTCGCGCCGTGCTGAGCCCAGGTCCATAGGGGGGCGGAGCTTTTGCTCTTCTGCCTTGGATAAGGCCAGGTCAAGGTGGCGGTCGGGCGATCCGGCCTTTGCTTTGAACATGATTATGGAGATTACTTCAAAGTATCCCAGGCACGAGCCTGCCTATCGCCTCATGCTATCCATCTTAATTGAAGAGGGATATCATCCCAAGGATATTATTTGGTGCCTTGACCGGCTAAAAAAGCTTGGATGTCTCAGACCGAGGGACAAGCTGGAGCATGGGATAAGAGAATTCGAGTTATCTCATTTCAAAAAGGCTTTACCGCTCTTGGAAAAAGCCTGTGACCTCCCGCCGCATCTAATCAGGGAGTGGGGCTATGAACCGCAGATAGTCAAACAGTGCGCTAGGATCTGTCGAAATCGGCTGGGCCTGTCTCCTACAAAATCGATCTCAGCCGGCCCGCTCGAGTCGAGGGGGTCCTACACAAGCGCCGCGTCGGAAGGAAAGACAAAGCCGTATCATGATGTCAGAGCGGAAAAGGCTGGAGGCCGAGACCCGGTCCAACGTCGAGCGCCGAAAAAGATAGATCAGACCGCGGTGCAAGATTCACAGGAAGTAAAGGTAAAAGAGGTCGTCGCTCCCCCACGACAGGAAAGGCCCAAAATCAGGATCTCGGCCCGGGTCGGCAGCCCGGTCGACCTTTACGAGCGCTTTGCATCGGGGAATGTCTCCGGCATATCAAAGTATTTCCTGGCACAGCGGGCGGTTAGGCTCTCTCAGGCCGACCATTTCGACAGCCTGATCTGCATGAATACCCTGAGGGACGTGGAGCAGTATGCCTATCAGATTGAGACCGTACGCAAGGTCATGCGTTCATTCAGGGGCAGGGTGCTCCTGGCCGACGAGGTCGGCTTGGGCAAGACCATCGAGGCCGGCATGGTGCTCAAAGAGTATATGCTGCGCGGCATGGTCAAAAAAACGCTCGTCCTAACGCCACCGGCCCTGATGAGCCAGTGGTGCGAGGAGCTGTCATCCAAGTTCGACCTCGCGCCAATCTCCACCGACGCGATTGCGTTACGTCAGGATCCGCAGCGCTTCTGGCAAACCCATGACTTGATTGTGGCATCGTTGGCCCTGGCACGAAACAAACATCACAGACCGCTGCTGGGCCGCATAGGGTTCGACCTGGTCATCGTTGATGAAGCCCACCATGTCAAGAATGACCGGACGGTCGGCTGGAAGCTCGTAAACGAGCTGAAAAGCCGCTTTCTACTGTTGCTTAGCGCGACACCGGTCGAAAACAACCTAATGGATTTGTTCAGCCTAGTAACGCTGCTGAAACCCGGTCAATTAGGCACCAAGACGTCCTTCAGACGTCAGTTCGTGCTGCGCGGGGATCCGACACAACCTCGTAATCGGGAACGCCTTAGGGGGCTCATTGGGGAGGTTATGATTCGCAATACCCGCGCCCTTGCCGATATCAAGCTTCCTGCGAGGCATGCTTCCACGGTGTTGGTGGAGGGAGAGCCTGCCGAGCGCGAGCTGTATGCCAAACTAACCGATCTGGTCAGGGAGGGCTTTCAGGGCAAAGTGTCGCGATTGTCGTTGGGTCTGCTGCTCCAAGAAGCCGGTTCTAGCCCGCGGGCCGTTCGAAAGACGCTGTTGAAAATGTCTGAACATTCCCAGATCAACGGCAGTATCAAAAGGCAGATGACCAGGCTGGCAAAGCTATGCGAATGGGTTCCGAACACCTCCAAGACCGCCCGTCTGCTGGAATTGCTGGAAATCAGCAAGGAGAAGGTGCTTGTCTTTTCGCGCTTCACGGCAACGCTGGAAGAGATCGCGCAGCGACTTTCCGAGTCCGGGATCAGTTTCTCCAAGTTCCAGGGCAATATGAGTGCGGCAGAAAAGGACCGTGCCGTGGCCAATTTTCAAAACGGGGACAATGTCATGCTTTGCTCCGAGATCGGAGGAGAGGGGCGAAACCTCCAGTTTTGTTCGACCATGGTCAATTTTGATCTGCCCTGGAATCCTATGAAGATCGAACAGCGCATCGGCCGCATCCACCGCATCGGTCAGACCCGCCCTGTACATGTGTACAATTTGTGCGCCGCCAACACGGCAGAGCACCACATCCTGGATGTGCTGGATGGGCGTATCAACATGTTCGAACTCGTCATCGGTGAGGTGGACCTTGTCCTCGGCCAAACGAAGAGCGAGACTGAGTTCGAAGATCGGATACTGGATATATATGGCCAAAGCCAAAACGACCAAGATATAACGAACGCCTTTGAAAGCCTCGGTGATGAACTCCTCGCAGCAAGACACCAGTATGATAAAATAAAACGGCTCGACAACGAGATCTTTGCCAATGATTATGAAATTTGAGGAGTCCATGAACAGCTTACTTGAATTTACAAGCAGCCTGATCGAAGAAAGCGAGGGAGCAGTGGAGTGGGGCGATTCGAAAAACAGCTTCCAAGCCCTCTTGCCTGAGGATGTCCAGCATCGCCTTGGCATGCCGGAATCGCTGGTTACAATCTCGGACAGAACATCTGCTAACGCGGAACCGGGCAGCATTCCCATCGGTTTTGGGACCGAACTTTTAGAGCGCGCCCTCCCCATGGCCCTTGAAATCGGTAGGACTGCAGCGATACGCATGCCTGTCCCTTCTTCCCGAAAACTGTCCGGATTGAAACCGGGGCGCCATTTCAGCTTCCCAAACGCAACATTCAAGGAAAAAGGAGATCATGAAAGCTGGCTCGACTACTGGCTCTGGTCGTTTGACATTGCGGCAGAGGCAGACGAACGGCGCGAAGCGGTGCATCACATATGTGTCTCGTCTTGCGGGACAGGCTGCCCTGAACTTCCAGAGCTCATTCTGCAACAAGCGAGCGATTGGGAATCCCTTAATATCAAAGGGTCGGAATTCCCGGGCAAAAAGCTGGACACCCTCTTCCTGGTCGCTTGTGACCGGGCTTTTCGGCAGGTTGATGAACATATTGCTGAATTCAAGGAGACCGTAACGCGACATCATATTCGCGACATCCGCCGTATCGAGACTTACTTCCAGGATCTGAGCAATGAAATGGAAGCGGAAATCCGAAAGCGGCAACTGAAAGGAGCAGACCTCCAGATAAGAAGACAAAAGATCAATCAGCTTGCCGACGAGAAGTCCCGCAAGCTGGCTGTGCTAAAAGAAAAGTACAAGCTACGGCTTAAGTTGCGTCCACTGGCCCTGCTGTTGGCCCGCCTTTCGGTAAGGCGCTGCGATCTCCTGGTCAAGCGCCGCAAAGGACAAAGACAACTCAGTTTCGTCTACAACCTTCTTTCAAGGAGGTTTGACCCAATGGCATGTGAAGCCTGTGGCGCAGACACATACACCCTCGGTTTTTGCGACGATTCCCTGCACCTTTTGTGCGCAACCTGTCTGGCATGGTATACCGACCGCAAAAAATGCCCTCGCTGCCGAGGCAAGGGGCCCCCATCAAAAATTGATGGGGTCTTGAAGCGCCTCGGCATTGCGGACAGCGGCCAAAAACAACCCTGACGGAGGTATCATGGTCAATGAACTGGCGCGCCGCCTCCTTGCTGAGGTGGACAAAAAGAGCAAGGAAATCTCAAAGCTGCATAAGGCCCTCCAGAAGCTGGCCTCTGCCGATATGCTCGAATCGCCGCGCAAGGTCAATGAGGCCTGCAAGCTGCTTGAGCAATCCACCCCCAAGGACTTTGGGCTGGACATCGATTTCAATGAGCTCCTGGCGTCAACAGCCGCCGACCAACTCCAGCGCGCAAATGAGCGCAAGATAAAATTTGGACGGATGCTGATTGAAAGCGCTGAAAGCGAGGGGCTTACATGCAAGATGATCGCGACAGAGCCGATGGAGTTTTCCCTTCCGCCGTTTACGGTTGCCGCCAATCTTGATCAGAATCTCGCCTATATCAATTACGCCAGGTTGACGCTGGAGGAGTTGCCGGCTAAGCCCGACCGGCTAACGGCCGCGCTTAAGAAAAATCTGAAGATGCTCGAGACCGGCTGGTCTTCAGAGCAATTCTTCGATGCCTTGTACGACGCCTATCGAACGCAGCTCTTTGAAACAAAAGGCCGCCAGGGTGAACGGGTCATTCTTACCGATCTTCTTGCCCGCGTGGCCCTTTCTTTCCAGAGCGACAAATTCCGCTCTGATCCGGTGGCGGGGAATTATCGTGCCTATGGGCGCGTCCGGATGGCATATGATCTCTCCAGACTGAGGCGTAACGGCCTTTTGCTGAGAAACGGCCGGAGACTTAATCTGGGTACGGCCACCGGAGCGTCCACACGGAATAAAAAAGGGGTCCTCTATATTGAGGAGACCTCCGGACGGGGGCAATACTACCTAAGCATCTGGTTCTCCCCTGCCGGTTGATATAGCCCCTGATCGGATTTTATCTGACAACATGTTGTAAGAAATTGAAGGTTTCAGGGTTCAGGGTTCAGGATTCAGGAATTGTAAATTTCAAATAACAAAACACAAATACCAAACAATTCACAATGACCGAAATTAGAAATCCCAAACAATTGGCGTTTGATTAGCCGCCGGATTTGGATATGGTAATTTGGAATTTATTTGTAATTTGGTGCTTGTAATTTGTTATTTCCGGTTTATCTGGGTTAGGCATTTGTAGATCCAATTTTGGTATTAGAGCTGCCCCTCACGGCCCACTTTTTCCAAGTGTGGTCTTAGAAAAAGCTTGGTGTCTTATCTTCCAAATTCATACAAAGTTTGGAGATCATATGAGTAAAACATCCCTTCCGCCGGAGCTGGCAAGGCATATCATTCAGCGGGTGGGTGAATCCGGCCAGCCGCCGGAACAGGGTATCACGCATCTCAACGTGGGAAATGAATCATACTTGCGTATCCTGGACGAGGAGTACCTGACCCGGCTGAAGCATAACCCCAGGGGATCAAGCTTCAAGCTGGTACAGGGATACTACGGCGGCGGCAAGACCCATTTCCTTTATTGTGTTCGGGATCTGGCCTGGAAGCATGGCTTTCTCACCTCGCTTGTCAATCTGTCGCCGAGAGAGTGCCCCTATGACGATCCGGTGAAGGTTTACGCTGCGGTTGCCATCAACCTGACCAGTCCACCTTTAGACGATGGCGTTGAACCAACACGCAGCCTGACCGACCTGCTCAGGGACCTGGCGGATGACCGGCGGACAGCCATGGGCGCGCAGCGGGCCATGACGTGGATCCAGCAAACCGCAGCGCGCGTGTCCACCGAGAGTCATTCCTTTCGCAAGGCCGCGACAGCGTTCATGGCATCCTACCTTCAAGGAGACGTGGATCGTGAGGCAATTTTAGAACCGTGGCTGTTAGGCGAGCCGGTGCCCCAGTCCGACACGCGGCCCTTAGGCGTCTTCGAAGCGATTGAGTCGTCCACAGGGTTCAAGATGCTGAGGAGTCTCTCGCAGGTCATCTCCGGTTACGGACTGCCCGGAATTGCGCTGCTATTCGATGAAGTGGATCGGAATTTGTCTCTCACCAGCCGAAAGATGCTGGCTGTGGGAGATAACCTTAGACAGGTCATTGATCTGTGCGGCCAGGCGCGTCTTCCATCGACCCTTTTCCTGTATGCCGTTCCACCGGAGTTTTTGCGCAACGTGGTCCCGGATTATCCGGCCTTGGATCAACGCCTTAAAAGCCCGGTTCCACTATGCGAACGCAGCCCTCAGGCAGCGGTCATCGATCTGGAGCATCTGGATATGGATCCGGTAGCGCTCCTCACCGGCATTGGAGAAAGGCTGCAATCGATCTTTGAAACGGCCACAGGTTGGAGGGCCGATGCCGCTATTCAGGCGCATAACCGGGCGCTGATTGCGAGCACAATGGTTGCATACACCTTCGAGGTCAGTCACCGAAGGCTGTTTGTAAAGACATATGTGGACTTCCTTTACCGCCAGAGGACCGAACAGCAACGGCAGATCATGCCGCAAGAAGCCAACGAGATTGTACAGGGAGGATATGCCAGCCTTGAAACAATAGACGACGAGGAATTCCTCGATGTCTAAGACCAGGGCTCCCAGGATCGGGGACCGAATTCGACACCCCGACTGGGGTGCCGGCAAGGTGCTTGGCCTTCTCCGGGGCGGGCGGATCATCCGGGTCGAGTTTGACGAAATGGCGGGCACTCCGTGGGAAATACCACGGAAAGAGCTAATGATCCTGAGTCCCGAAGGTAGTCCGGAGGTCTTCAGCCAGCAAGAGGAAAACAAGATCCCGATAGAGGGCGGCCAAGATCGCGCGCCCGCAGCCTCAAAGGACCGACAAGAGGCTGGCAAAGTAGCTACCCGTAAAGTTAACGAAAACGCGGCATCGCCCTTGCGAGAGGACTCCGTCACTGCGCGCCAGGCCATCGAGGCGCTCAGGCTCGGTGTCGTGCCGACATCCCATCTGGGCGCCT
>JASFFJ010000290.1:0-9099 GCA_050124355.1 Desulfobacterales bacterium
AGGTACATGACGGCTATTTGATTTGAAATATGTCGAATCACGCTCAGATCGTGGGCAATGATGATATAGGCCAGGCCGAGATCCTCCTGGAGGTCCTGCAACAAATTTAGAATCTGGGCCTGAATCGAGACATCCAGCGCGGAAACGGGCTCATCGGCAATTATAAGCTCGGGCTCTACGGCCAGGGAGCGGGCAATGCCGATACGCTGTCGCTGGCCGCCACTGAACTCATGGGGATAGCGCCGCATCGACTCGGACGGCAGACCAACCTTTTTCAGCAGCTCGGCGATACGATCTTCTATTTCCTTGCCCCGGGCCAGCCGATGAATCTCCAATGGGGCAGCGATAATCGAAGACACCGTATGTCGGGGGTTCAAAGAGGAAAAGGGATCCTGGAAGATGATCTGCATCTTGCGCCGGAACGATTTCATTTCATGGCGGTCGTAGCGGGTAATGTCCTCGCCGCCGTAGCTGATGGCGCCATCGGTAGGCTCAAGGAGCTTCAGAATGGTTTTGCCGGCCGTTGTTTTTCCGCAGCCGCTCTCTCCGACCAACCCCAACGTCTGTTTGCGATGAATCCTTAAACTGATGCCATCGACCGCATAAACTTTCCCCACGATTTTTGAAAACAGTCCACGTTTAATCGGAAAGTGCTTTTTCAGATTTTCAACTTCCAACAGCGTTTGTGACATCGCTGGCCGTCCTTACCGACCAAAAGTTCGAATACAAAGGGCTTCAACCGTCCTGAACTACCCAACATCTTACCGAGTGATCCCCGTCGACGGCCACCAGCTTGGCGTTGGACGTCCGACATATTTCAGTTCCCACCGGACAACGATCAAAAAATGAACATCCCGGCGGCAAATTATACAAATTGGGAACCATCCCCGGTACCTCCGCCAGTCTGCGCGTGCTGCCGGATTCATCGATACGCGGAATGGATTTCATAAGACCCTGGGTATAGGGATGAAGCGGATTTTTAAAGATCGTTGCGACATCAGACTCTTCGACAATTTTACCGGCATACATGACAGCTACCCGGTGGGCGGTTTCGGCAATGACACCGAGATCGTGGGTAATCAACAAAATGCTGGTACCCAAATTCTCCCGGAGATCCATCATCAGTTCCAGAATTTGGGCCTGGATCGTCACGTCCAGGGCAGTAGTGGGTTCGTCTGCAATAAGCACCTTGGGATTGCAAGCTAACGCCAGTGCGATCATGACCCGCTGCCGCATACCGCCGCTGAGCTGGTGCGGGTATTCGGTTATCCGCTTTTCGGGGGAAGGGATCCCAACCATTTCTAAAAGCTCAATCGTGCGGGCGCGAGCCTGTCTGGTGGTTAAACCTTCATGGTTGATCAGTACTTCGCCAACCTGAAAACCAATGGAAAGCATTGGATTTAGAGATGTCATGGGCTCCTGGAAAATCATCGAGATGGATTTGCCTCTGAGATTACGCATCTGCTGTTCCGAAAAAGTAAGCAAATCTTGTCCTTCGAAAAGGATGCTGCCGGAATGAAATTCGGCCGGCGGCATTTCAAGAAGCTTTAGAATGGAAAGCGAAGAAACGGTTTTGCCGCAGCCCGACTCACCCACCAGCCCCAGGGTCTCCCCCCGGTGAATTTGGAATGAGACGCCATCGACCGCCTTGGCCAATCCCTCTTTCACTCTAAAATAGGTTTTGAGATTATCAACACTTAATACGGCTTCACCCATGGGAAAATACAGACTCCTTATCCATCCAAGTCTAAGTTTGTAAACCAATACAACCCCTTATTCAACAATTTTGTGATTCCCGGCTAAATATTTCCTTGACAGACGATATCCATAAATAGAGAATAAGCGGTCCAACACAAAATCAGCAGGAGGAGTACCCGTGAATAAACAGTATGACGCCATTATCATTGGTGCCGGCATCATTGGTGCCGCCATCGCTTTTGAACTGTCCAAGAAAGGCTATCAAACACTCAACGTGGACAAGCTGCCATCGTCCGGTCACGGCTCCACTTCCGGTTCCTGTGCCGTCATTCGTCTTCATTATTCCACACCGGATGGCGTCGCCATGGCCCGCGAAGGATATTATTACTGGATCAACTGGCCTGAATACCTGGAGGCGGAAGACGAGCTGGGTGCGGCAAAATACATTAATACCGGTTGCCTGGTAATAAAAACCCCCCACAACAAATACCTTAAAAATGTCATGGCCAGTCTCGATGACTTGGGGGTTGAATACGAAGAACTGGATATCGCCGGGATTAAACAGAAAGTGCCTTTTTTGGATACCCGCAAATACTGGCCGGTCAAGCTGCCCGATGATCCAGTTTTTGGCGAACCCACCGGCGAGGCCGTGGACGGAGCGATTTTCGTGCCGGAGTCGGGTTACATCACGGATCCACAACTTTCCACCCATAACCTTCAGCGCGCCGCCGAAGCCAAGGGCGGACAATTTATGTTTAACGCCGAGGTCATCGATATTCGCAAAGAAAACGGACGGGTGGCAGGTGTTACCTTAAAGGATGGGACCCGGATCGATGCGCGCATTGTGGTTAATGTCGCCGGTCCTCATTCCTATATCATCAACCGCATGGCCGGCGTGGAAGAAGGCATGAAAATCAAGACCCGCGCCCTTCGCCAGGAAGTCTGTCATGTTCCCGCTCCCAAAGGCATCGATTATCAGCAGGAAGGAACAATCATCTCCGACGGCGATATCGGCTGCTATTCGAGACCCGAGACGGGCAATCATATTCTGGTGGGCTCGGAAGACCCCGAGTGCGATGAGCGTGAATTTGTTGATCCGGACAACTACAATAAAAACTTTACCAAACAATGGACCGCCCAGGCCATGCGCGAAGCCCAGCGTATCGAGGGGCTGACGATACCGAATCAAATGCAGGGCGTGGTAGACCTCTACGATGTCTCAGATGACTGGATTCCCATATACGACAAATCGGACCTGCCCGGATTTTACATGGCCATCGGCACTTCCGGCAATCAGTACAAAAATGCCCCGGTCGCAGGGGTCATGATGGCCGAACTGATCGATAAAGTGGAGGCTGGACACGACCATGACAAGGATCCACTGCAATTTCACATGAAACATACCGTTAGATCCTTTAATGTCGGCTTTTATTCACGTCTCAGGGAAATCAATCCGGACAGCAGTTTTTCGGTGATCGGGTAACGGGGAGGTATCGTTTTTCCGATAGATTGGGATTCGAATTTATTAAAATGCCAATAGATGGTTCTCTTAGAAATTGACCTTTCAACCGAATTTGAGCTGCTACTCGTGTTCATCGCGAATCTTTCACTCTGCCTTGAATCTTTCATCTTAAAATCTATCTAATAGTATCTGCACAACAATGGGTTTCTTAAGATTCCATCATCATACTTCTGATTGCAACATTAATCCTGCCAAAATCGCTATCACCGGGTAAATTCGAAAGCCGATCTTCCGAATGGACAGGCTCCTGTCATGAAAGCCAGCCGGTGGTATTTTATGTAACGCTTGTTTTAAGTTTGCCTCAAAAATACCGATATAAATGCCAGCGTTCTCAACCGTCAAGAACAACGTCTTCATGCAGTAGAGGAGCTATTAAATGAGATCATTGGTAAAATGCTGGCTAATTTTTTGTGCAATATTGTTGAGCTATGTCCACCCGAATCATGTCATCGCCCATGATGAAACGTGGCACACTATTTCCACTGAGAAGCTTGCCGCCAAAATTGAACAAGGGGATGATATTTGTCTGATAAATGTTTTGCCAAAAATAATTCATGACAACAAGCACATCCCGGGGTCAATCAATATTCCCGTCAGTGAAATTCTAACGTCACCTCTAATGCCCAAAGAGAAAGACAAACAATTAATTTTCTATTGTATGGGGACGCTCTGACTTTACAGTCCTAAAGCTGCCAGGATGGCGGGTGAGATAGGATACTCCAATGTCTACGTATATAAAAAAGGTATACTGGGTTGGGTGAAAGCAGGATACCGGCTTGATTCGGTGGCTGACTATCCGAGAGTTAAAATACCACGAATCAGTTCGATTCAGCTCAAGGAAATGAGCACATCATCAATTTTTTTACTAGATATCCGTCCTCTATCTCATTTTCTAAAGGGTCATATTCGAGGCTCGGTCAATGTTGACCTCGAGAGATTACACAAAAAACTCGATATGTTACCCAATGATAAAAAAATCATTTTAGTTGACCATAAAGGAAAGCTAACCCTAACAACGGGACGATTTTTGATTTCAAAAGGGTTTTCGTCTATCTCAAGATTGGACGGCGGTTTCAATGCATGGGTTAAAAACGGTTTTTTGGCAGAAAAATAATTCTCAGCAAATGCCATCTTTGACTGACTTTTCAAATTACCTACGATAAAACAAATGACGAAGAGCACTAATTTAAAGGCGCGCTTATGGTTAGCCATGGGCCTTATGATTGCGTTATTGGCAGTTGTGGGTCTGAACAGTGTATTGTCTAACTCGAAAATTGCGAAACAAACTCATAATATTGAAAACGCAGCCTACCCTTTAGCGATCAATACAACAAATTTACAGCTTTGGGTAGAGCGATCCATGGCCACGATAAATACTGCTGCTTCAGCCTCGAGAGAGGATTTATTAACGCCTCTCGATGAAATAGAGACGCCGTTAAGTGAGAGCATACAAAATATTGAGGCGCTCATAGCCAATTCCCCATCATTGACTGCCAAACTAAGCAAAATTCAATCTTTATATGATTCTGCGCGTCGAGTTGGAATTGAATGGGTATATTCGACTTTGGAAGAACATTGGGATGTCGAGCCTACTTTAGCGAACAAATTTCACGTCCTTCAAAAAGAGCTGGGATTGGCCATCGCGGAATTAAAAAAAGAAGGTGTCGAAGGTTTCTCAGAATCCATTTTGACCATCTCCAAACTGACGCGTAAAGTTAGGATGCTTACGTTAGCTGTATTTACGATTGGTTTCATAAGCTTTATTGCGCTGACCTTTCAATTGTATCGTTCAATCACACGTCCGGTTGATGATCTTTTGACGGTAATTCAAGATTCTAGAGGGCTGGACACTAAATTTTCGAAACGGGTTATCATTGGTTCCAATGACGAAATCGGGCAATTAGGTTGTGCGTTCAATGAAATGCTGGATGATTTAGAGCGATCACAAAAAAAGATAAAAGAATATACCGAAAATCTTGAAACTAAGGTCAGAGAAAGAACTGCAGAGCTTAGCAAAGAAAAAAAATCCCTCCTGGAAAGCAAACGCCATTTAAAAGCCATTTGGGATTCAACACCTTCAGGAATCATGGTAATCGATGCCAAAACCCATGACGTTGTTGATATCAATCCGTTTGCTTTAGAATTGATAGAGAGGTCAAAAAAGGAGATCATCGGACATACGTGTCATAACATTATTTGCCCAACTGAAATCGGTAAATGCCCGATTACGGATTTAAACCGTCAAATAGAAAATGCGGAACGGAAGCTGGTTAACGTCAATGGGGAAATGATTTCAATCTTAAAAACAGTGGTCCCCTTTAAAAAGAAAGGCAAGGAGTATTTACTCGAAAGTTTCATCGATATAACAGATCGCAAAAAAGCAGAACAGCGAATAATAATTGCCAAAGAAGAGGCAGAGGCTGCAAATCAAGCAAAGAGTGACTTCTTGGCCAATATGAGTCATGAGTTGCGTACGCCCCTGAATCATATTATCGGGTTTACCGATTTAATTTTGGATAAAAGTGTTGGTGAATTGAACGAAACCCAAATGGAATATCTCACCGATATTCATGATAGTGGTGCCCATCTTCTTTCATTGATTAACGATATCTTAGATCTTTCAAAGGTGGAAGCAGGAAAGCTGGAGTTGCAACCTAGCCCTGTCAATCTGAGAACGCTTTTGGAAAACAGCCTAACGATGATCAAAGAAAAATCGTTGAAACACGGGATAAAACTCTCGAATCATCTCAATGGCGTGCCCGATACAATTTCAGCAGATGAACGTAAACTAAAGCAGATTATGTACAATCTTTTATCCAATGCAGTCAAATTCACACCGGATGGCGGCAGTATATCAGTAAATGCTTCGAACTGCCACCTCGAACATAATAATGACAGAGACGAGTCCAATACGGCAAAAACAGGTATTAGGATAAGTGTAAGTGACACCGGTATCGGGCTTAAGTCAAATGATTTAAACCGTATTTTCAATTCCTTTGAACAAGTTGAAAATTCATCAACTCGAAAATTTCAGGGAACCGGTCTTGGGTTGTCGTTAACCAAGCGTCTCGTCGAACTTCACGGTGGCGAAATATGGGCGGAAAGTGAGGGTGAAGACAAAGGAACCACCTTTCACGTTGCGATCCCAAAATAGATTAACATGGAAATTTTGAAATAAGTAAATGAGGATTTTTCATGAAAACCAAGACAATTTTGGTAATTGAAGACAACAAATTAAATATGAAGCTTGTGAAGGAACTCATCAATATCGGCAAATATCGTATGCTGGAAGCCAATGACGCCGAATCAGGCATCCAGCAAATTCGCGAGCAACAGCCGGATCTTGTCCTGATGGATATTCAACTTCCCGGCATGGATGGCTTAAGCGCCACGAAGATCATCAAGGAGGACCCGGCTTTAAAGGATATCCCCATCATTGGCTTGACTTCATACGCAATGCAGGGGGATGAAGAAAAGGCCTTGGCGGCAGGTTGTTCGGGATATATCACCAAGCCGATTGATACCAGAAAATTTCTGGAAACCGTATCGGAATATCTCAAGGACGACGAGCATAAAGAAGAATACTAGAGGGATCAAACATGAAATCTAAACTCAATGTTTTGATTGTAGACGATGAACCGCTGAACGTTAAATTATTTGCATCCATACTTTCAGTTGATGGCTATGATATCATTCGTGCTTTTAATGGTGAAGAGGCTTTAGAAAAAGTTAATGAAGCATGTCCTGACTTAATACTCTTGGACATTATGATGCCGGGAATTGATGGATTTGAGGTAACCAGGCGTCTGAAGGGCTGCGTCGAAACAAAAGATATTCCCATCATTTTAATCACCGCATCTGACAACGCCGACTATAAAGTCATAGGGTATGAAGCAGGTGCCGATGAGTTTCTTAATAAGCCGGTTAAAGCACCTGAACTGAAGTCGCGGGTGAAATCACTTCTTCATACCAAAGTTTATCAGGATAAATTAAGGCTTCAAGAGAAAACGGAATCTGATGGATGCGATATCTCCAAAGAAAAGGATACCCATAAAGTTGTAAATGATATTTCGACAGTGCTTTTAGTGTTTGAAGACGAAAAGGAATCCAAAGCAATCGAAATGTTTCTCCATGGCCAGCCACATCATGTAATTATTGGAAAAACCACTGAAGAAGCCATCGCCTTTTCAAACCAAAGGCAAATAGATTTGATTATGCTTGACGCAATGTTGCAGGGAAAGAAATTCTTCGAGATTAGTCGTTTTTTAAAGGAAAAAGAGGAGACGGCCAATACCCAGATTCTCGTGGTTGCCGGTTCTGAATTTTTTGATAACAATTACGAACAATTTGAGAATTGCTCAGATGATTTTCTTATCAAACCGATTAACGTTCACGAGCTGAGGACGCGAGTTAACACTTTACTGAAAAAGAAGAGTTTTTGGGATAAGCTTTATGCTGGTCCCAAGGGCAACGTCCGCACAGCCATTACTGATAGTCTAACTGATCTTGCCAACGATTCATATTTTAAATTATTCTTAGAACATGAGATGAAAAGATCTCTTCGAAACAACCGACCGGTATCGCTTCTTATGATGGAGCTCACTAATGTAAAACATAATCTGAATTGTGTAGGACATCTGGCAGGAGAAGAATGGCTCAAAGACTTGGGAACATTTATTAAAGATAACATTCGTGATGTTGATCTTGGTGCACGCTACAAGGAGAAACAATTTGCAATCGTTTTAGGTGATGCCGACCGAAAAGGAGCCGGTATTGTTGCTGAGCGCCTAAAAAGTTTGGTTGAAAATCATTTTTCAAAAAGCTCCGGCAACAATCCTGCGGAAAGCTCGGCGGTAATTATTGGAATTGCCGAATATCCCTCCGATGCTGATTCAATGGAACAATTGATCAATCAAGCCGTAGATGCGTTATTTGATTCCAAAAGGCAATATTACGCTAAGTTCTTGAAAAATTGAAACTTGGATCGCGATTCATTGAATAGATTCGTATTACCCCAAAATGTGTCTGGATATAATGATTTCAATAGGTTATGCCACTTCCGGGTTTAATACTTATTCAATTTCAAAATATTTTCTCTGCTTTTCACATTTCGTTGGCCTATCTTTAAAATCGTAACTATTAGATATTTATTGAAATATAGTTTTTTATCATAATTCAGTCAGGCCTTGATTTTTTCTAACATTTGATATAGTATTAAACTAATACCTCAGATTAACCCTTGTTTAATACATTATCAATCGGAGAAAATTATGGCAAACCAAACTGATCCGCAATTTCGATTAGCCCGGCTATTTAAACAAGAAAAATGCTACACCATCAATCAACTCAGTCAGCGCCTTGACTATTCTTTGATCTCCATCCGTCGTTTCTTAAAAGCAATGGGTTACTATACTAGTTTTACCCACAACAGCAAGTGGTACACTCTGCGATCAATTCCATCTTTTAATAAGAACGGTATCTGGTTCTATCAAGACATTGGCTTTTGCAAGCATGGCAATTTGAATCAAACCATTGGCCATTTCATAGACAAAAGTTTTCAAGGTCTCAGCGCAAAAGATCTGTTCAATATCCTATCGGTGCCATGTCATCCGATACTCAATCAGATGTATAAAAAGAAAAAAATTGATCGGTATCACACGCCAAAAGGCTTTATTTATCTATCCGCTAGTGAAAGTAAGAAAAGGCTGCAATTAAAACGATTGCAAGTTCTAACACCGGACCCAAAAATTGGGCGCTTAAATCCTCAAACCGCTGTTTACGTTTTGGTTGAACTTATTAAAAATCCAAAAGCATCATTTTTTGAGCTTTCTGGAGCAGTAAAGAAAAAGGGAGCAACCGCTTCACCACGAGCAATTGCT
>JASFFJ010000291.1:0-9095 GCA_050124355.1 Desulfobacterales bacterium
TGGTATCGATCACTGCATCGGTTATTTCAGCGGCCTTCATCCAGGGCCGCAGGTCGAAGGTAATTTTGTCCGAAGGGATCTCCACATATTCTTCGAGTTTTTCGTTGATGTAACCGGTGTTGTTTCCATTCCAGAAGTAGGTTACATGGCCGAATTTCTGAGTCTCTGAAATGGCGTAAGCGGTCGTACCGGAAGCACAAAGATATTCACCCAACGTCCGATCGAAAGCCGGCGGTTCAACCAGGTAATTTTTGGGAATATGAGCATCTCCGTCGTATTCCATCATACCGGCGTAGAAAACGTCGGGAACCCGTTTGCGGTCGAATTCGGTGAATTCAGCTGCTTCAAAGGCCTGGGAAATCTCGATGGCACGATCCCCCCTGAAGTTGAAGAACACCACCGCGTCGCCGTCTTCGATGGTGCCAACAGGTTTTCCAGCCGCTTCGATCACAAAGCTTTGCATATATTGATCTGTGATTTCAAGATCTTCGGAGTAATATGTTTTGATGGCATCCACGGCCGATGAGAAGCCTCGCCCTATTCCAAGCACATGGGTCTTCCATCCATTCTCCACGACACCCCAATCAGCCTCGTATCGATCCATGGTGGTCACCATTCTTCCGCCCCCGGACGCGATGCAGTAATCACGGCCATCGATCGATAATTCTTCAAGCTTCTTTTCCAGAGGTTCAAAATAGGTAAGCGCGCTTCTTTGACCGACATCCCGACCGTCTAAGAGGCCATGCACCCGAACCCGCCTGAGATTATCTGCAGCACATTGCTCTAGCAACGCGTAGAGCTGTTCGATGTGACTGTGCACGTTTCCGTCGGAAACCATACCGATCAGATGAACCGTACCGCCCTGGTCGGCGCGCTGGCGAATTTCGGTCCATGCCGGGCCTTCGAAGATCTTGCCGGTGTGGATGGCCTCGCTCACGAGCTTGGCACCCTGGGAAAAAACCCGGCCGGCACCCAGAGCATTGTGCCCTACTTCAGAATTACCCATATCATCATCCGAAGGCATACCCACCGCGGTCCCATGGGCCTTGAGCCGAGCAAAAAGGGGCTCCTGATATAGTGCGTCCAGCACCGGTGTGTTCGCCAGGAAGACACCGTTGCTTTCGTTTTGCGGGCCAATTCCAATACCGTCCATGATCACAGTTACAACCGGACCGGGAAACTCCGAATATCCGGCAAGACGGTCCAACTTCATATTACTCATGGCTTTCTCCCTCATTTCATTGCTGATCCCGTTCCCTCAAGCACTCTAATCATTGATGAACAATTTTCAAGAAATTACTTGCAATTTACTGAAAAGGTTTTAGTTTACCCAGGAGACATCATCATAGGTATACACGATGATGCCGGTCCTTTCAATTTACCGTTTTTATCCATCTTTAATCACTAAAAATCACTACAGCATAGAGGAGAGGAGATCAAGAAATGGATGCATCCAGTCTATTGTCTAAAGTGTATGAATTGTTGACGGTTTATGGGATTAAGGTCGTTGCAGCGATAGCCATCTTTATCATCGGCCGCTGGGTCGCAAAAGCGATAACCAACTTCATCAAAAAAATAATGACCAAAAGCGATACCGATGAGACTTTGGTAAAGTTTGTCGGGAATCTAAGCTATATTGCGCTGCTGGCCTTTGTTATTATTGCAGCCCTGAACCAGCTAGGTATCCAAACTACATCCTTCATTGCCATCTTGGGTGCCGCCGGCCTGGCCATCGGGCTGGCCTTGCAGGGTTCGCTGGGTAATTTTGCCGCCGGCGTTTTGATGATCATATTCAAACCGTTTAAGGTGGGCGATTTTATTGAAGGAGCGGGCACTGCCGGTACTGTTGAAGAAATTCAGATTTTTACAACCCAACTTAAGACCCCGGATAACAAAACCATCATCGTCCCCAATGCCAAAATGACCGGAGATAACATCACCAACTACACCATGAAGGGGACCCGCCGTGTGGATTTTGTTTTTGGCATCGGCTATGAGGATGATATTGATAAAGCCCGCAATATCATTGAAGGGATTATCGCAGAAGATAGTCGTGTTTTAAAGGATCCGGAGCCGATGGTGGCCGTCTCCGAACTGGCCGACAGCAGTGTCAATTTCGTAGCCCGTGCCTGGTCATCTGCAGATGACTACTGGGGAGTCTATTTTGACACAACAGAAAAAGTTAAGAAGCAGTTTGATGCCGAGGGAATCAGTATTCCCTATCCCCAACGCGACATCCATGTGTATGAGCACAAGGAATAGACTTGAATTTAGGTTGAGCGGTTCAAGGTTCAACGTTCAGGGTTGAAAAGCAATCAGACTAGACGCACGCAGCCAGAGTGGCGCAGTTATTAAAACAAAGATTGCGAAAGGAAGCATGATTTGCACAACCCCAGCGGCAGGGCTAAGGATTTTGCTTCCGTTTTAAGAAATTGGTCACATCCCAGATTTTGTTTTTCGATAATTGATTTTTAAAGTCCGCCATGGCCCCGCGATCGTTTTTTATTTTCCAGATGAAGACACTACACCTATGATATGAGCGGGCTGCTTTTTTCAACCCAGAACGCTGAACCTTGAACCCTATAACCTGAAACTAACTAGGTTCGAATCAACACTTTAAGATATAGGTCTCCCTGTTGACCCGTATCAACTCGTCTTCCCAGACCCTTTAGCCGAAGTTTGCCCCCCTCCTTTATTCCTGCCGGTACCACGACCGAATAGAGCTGTTTATGAAAACCCCGGGGAATGCTTACCAGTTTGCGGGTTCCGGTGCGGGCCTCACGGGGCGTAAGGGCAATGGTGCCATAGAGGTGAGGCGCCGGTCCGGATCCGACCGGCCGGATAACCTGCAGACGCGGGGTCTTTTTCCGTTGGGTTGCTCGGCGTAATTTTTCAGGAGGTGATGCCATTGGCAATGTCAGCAACAGTTTTAAAAAAATGATACCGAAAACAAAGCCGCCGATATGGGCCCACCAGGCGACACCGCTCGCCTGGCCGTGGCTACCGGCAGCATTGATAAATTGCAAAATAAACCAGATGCCCAGAAAAAAAGCGGCTGGAATTTCTAAAAAATAAGGAATAAAAAAGATTGGAATCAGTGTTAGTATTTTGGCGCGTGGGTGGAGAATAAAGTAAGCTCCCATCACACCGGCGATGGCACCACTGGCACCAATGGTCGGGACATTCGAATTCAGGTTCAACAACAGGTGGGACACGCCCGATCCGAATCCGCAAATAATGTAAAAAACCAGGTAACGAACATGACCGAGTCGATCTTCGACGTTGTCACCGAAAATATAAAGGGACCACATGTTGCCAAGCAGATGCCAGAAGCCCCCATGAAGGAACATGAAAGAGAGAAAGGAAAAAACCTGCTGGAAAGTTGTAAAATAAGCGCTGATTTCGGGAATGGAATAGCGGGCCGGGACCAGGCCGTAAATATAGATAAATCTATCCAGCCCGACCGTCTGGGTATATTGGTAAAAGAAAATGACAATATTGATACCGATGATGGTATTGTTCACAATCGGGTGATTTTTGGTTGGGACGGTGTCTCGCAGCGGAATCATTTATTGCAGAAACCCCAATCAGCGACCATCAGCAGAGCTGGAGATAAAAGGAAGACCGCTGGAAGGATCCGGGCCGCGCTCTGCTGGTGGTCGCTGATTTGTACATTAGAATCATGTCAGATACAATACAGTTGTCAAGTAGTTATCCCAGGCGACTCACGAATGTCAACTCAAAATCCTCTCTCTCAATGATTAAAATAGATGGGTCCGAGCTTAAAGAAATCAGGAATTAAGTGACAATAGGTGAAGGTTTAAGGTATTACCTGAATATTGCGAAATCCAGGTATTGCTTAGGGTCAAAACATTGGAGCCGGTAAATTGGTTAACTGGAAAACGAATCTCATTGTCATATGGATCTCCCAGCTTCTATCCATTGCAGGATTTTTCTTCGCACTTCCGTTCGGACCTTATTTCATCCAGGAATTAGGCGTTCATGATCCCGACAAACTCAAATTTTGGGTCGCATTGTTCGGTGCCGGTCCGCCTTTGAGTCTGGCGATTTTCTCACCCATCTGGGGTAGCCTGGCCGACCGCTATGGCAGACGTCTAATGCTGTTGCGAGCCAATCTGGGCGGTGCGATCATTTTATCTTTGATGGGTACGGTCCAAAGTGTCGAAGCGCTGATCGCACTGCGATTGGTTCAGGGGGTATTCACGGGCACCGTCGTTGCTGCGCAGGCCATGGTGGCGGCCTATACGCCGGAGCGTCGCAGTGGCGTGGCCCTGGGCTCACTGAGCGCCGCCGTCTATATGGGGAGCATGGCCGGAACATTTGTGGGCGGTATGTTTGCTGAGTATTTTGGCTATCGGTATGCTTTTTATGCTTCCGGCTTTCTTTTGATAGTTGCCGGGTTACTGGTATTTTTCGGCGCTAAAGAAGAATTTACCAGACCGACGTCTGTCCAACCGAAGACAGAAGGACAACCGACAAGAACTTTTTCCGATTTCAGGCATGTCTGGCCAATTTTGGTTTTGTTGGCCGCTATGGGATTTGGGAGGCAATTCGACACGTCTTTTTTTCCGCTTCTGATCCAGCACATTCTCGGAACCATTCAGGGCGCTGCCTTCTGGACCGGAGCCATATCGGCTGTTGCCGCTGCAGCCGGATTCCTGGCGGGTATCGTCTTTGGTCGCTTGGCGGACCATTTTAGCCCATCTAAAATTGCCAAGATCGCGGCCTTCTTTGCGGGACTTTTTCTGATTTTTCACTGGCGGGCCCAGGGCTTTGTGATTCTTTCAATTGCTCGCTTCGGCATGACCTTCTGCGCCGGCGGCTTGGACCCGCTCTTCCAAATATGGTTGGCAAAGGAGACGCCGCCCGAAAAGCGCGGTACCATTTTCGGCTGGTCGGCCACCGCCCGCTCGATGGGCTGGTTTTTAGCGCCGATTATGAGTGGGATGGTGGCCTCAGGCCTCGGCATCCGATCGATTTATATCGTCGAAGCCTTGCTTTTTGTCGGATTTTTGCCGCTGATATCCTGGGTAGCCAAAACATTATCGAGAGATAGTCCTCAATGATGGCGGTTAGCCCCTGGGCCTGCTTTGCCCCATTAATCAGATCTAAAAATTCGATATCGATCAAGTTCATAAAGAGTATTCTCAGGCAAGTATGTAATCTAAATTATTGTCTGCGTATGTCTGCGCGGGTCCGCGGCTAATCATCAATTTTCGGTTGAGCATACGAATCGCTCCGCTTTTCTTCCAGCAGCTCAAGATCCGTGATCTTCCAGGCGGCATCCACCGGTTCCACGGTGATATTGGCATCGTATTGGTTTTCGCGGGTGTGGATATGCCCCCAGTGGCCAACGGTTCCCAGCGCCGTCCATCGAGCGTGAAACAGCAGGCCTAAAGGACGGTCTTTTAGAGGGCTGATTTCTACATCCTGAATCTTGACCTCCTCGACCTTCGCCTGGGCGCCGCCGGCCTGGATCACCACCAGAGACCTTCTGTTCTGCAAGTAGATGTCGGATAGCAGATCCCCGCTGACGCTGGTGGCCAGTCGGTCGTAAACATCTTCTTCCAACCGGAAGTCAAAAGAGCGGTAGACGTTTTTCAGCAGGCTCTCCAAAACAGCAACCGCTTTCTCTTCGCTCATTTGCGGTGCCAAAATGGTCGGGCGGGCTACGGAGACTTTCATAATCGGATACAGCAGAATGCTTCCGGCAATCAAAACGACGATCATGCCCAAGACAAGTCTGATTTTTCCGGAATTCCTGTGCTGTTTTCTGATATAAAGCCCGACTGGCAGCATTAGCACCAGGCAAAGAATACTTGCCCGGGGCAATTTAACGTGGCTTAAAGCATCATCCACCGTCACTTCAGCCACTGTGGGCATCTGATAGGTCTTTAGATAATTGGTCCAGGTAAACAGGTTGTCTTCTGGAGTGACATAGGAAGGAAACGGTCCGGCCGGGTCCACGGCATTGGTGGGCACTTTTTGAATTTTTTCTGAAAACAGGTCCCAGTCCACCGTCACTTGTTGCGGAATTTCCTTGGTCAGGTAGGTAACGATGACACCCATCATGGCCGTATTGAGGGGCATCCGTTCGGGCTGATCGATGAAAAACGTACGGGTCATGGTGTATTTGACAAAACTCGTACGGTCCAGAATTGGACGCAGCGACTGCCCGTCGATCTGCACCTTGCTGTGCTGCAACAGAAACTCTCCGATGCGCTTTTTGAGCGGCTCGAACTCATCGACCTCTATGTAGTCACCACCGCGAAGGCCCAGGTCCATCCAGGCCGCCATATCCTTCACGCGCACCAGGGTTTCATGCCGGATTTCGAAAGGCTCGATGTACAAAAAGGTCATCATTTCCGACTGTTGCCAGCGTTTTAAGGCTTTGTTCTCAAATTTGCTGTACCATGGATCCTCCCAGTCCAGAATCAACCGTGCCGGTTCCGACAGATAGCGGTAATCAACCACGGGCACTTCCTTGTGATAGGCGATAAAACCGATGAGGGCATCCGGAAGCCCCCCTTCTCCGAGGGGGGGATAATCGTCAGCGTCCCGGTTTTTTGTTCAAAAGGATAGATCAATTCGGCATATAGCACCCGTTTGTCCTCAGGGGGGCCGGGACCGGTTGGCGGGTGTAAGGGTTGATCATGCCGGCAAAAGGGTTTGGCCGCTCCGTTCGCATCCCGGGCTCGACCCGTTTCAATTCGGCCTGCAACTTTTTTTTGCCTTTGAACAGTAACTGAAACGTTTCCTCTGAAAACCGTCTCATACGCTCCTTGGTGGGCTGGGGTTCAACCCCGGACGCCTTCGAAAAATCTTCCGCCAAAAGATCGACAAATTTATCGAGATCAGCGACATAGATTTCCAGCACCAGCCGGATATGATCATCTTCGACATAGATTTCTGCAATATTCGGTGCGTTCTGAGCTCCGGTCAGGTTGATCCAGTCCGCGTCAGCAGAAGATGTGGTCGTCAGAGTGAGAACGATCAGCACAAATGGAATTTTATATAGATAATTCATCGACTTTATATTTAACTAATACCGATACTGCAGGTTTGCCCCGATGATACATTAAAAATAGAATAATCAGTGTCTGGAAGAAAATAAGAGTAATCGCACCAATTATACGGCCCTTATGCTTTTCCCAGACTGTAAATTCTTTGAACTTGACAATACTGTCCGGCGGCAGCCTGTCCTCTCTGATGGACCAGCGCTTAAGTTGACTCGAATCAAACATTTAGTTAAAAGCGGGAGCTAGTGTTATCGGTATGTTTTCTGGCCTTTCTCCGTTTAAAATTCGCAACCCCAATTTCGCAACTGCCTTGGCCCCCTATTCCAAGCTGCTCAAATACCCACCGACAATGCCATAGCCCAGAGCAACATCCCAAAAACTGCAGAATAGCTTTAATGATGAGAATTAAAAAGGGGGAATGAAAAGAATTAGATGGACTTTTTATATTTTTCAGAAATTGAAGAAAATTATAAATTCGGAATCAGTTTGTCGCCACATAAACTAAACTGACCTTAAATCGGACTCGAACGTTAAATGCTGTTTAAAAAAGTCCCCTCAGGGCTCAACAACCTAATGTTGAGGTCAGAGCTGAAGACGGAAAAATGCCTAAGGTAGGCTGAAGGTGTTTTCGGACCATTCAGCATTCAGGTCGCCGATACGAGCTGCCTGACCGAACGATGACAAAGCCGTTATACAAATGAAACTTCGAATGCCATCCGCTTCATCTAAAGTCCCCCGAAAAACGGATACCTATCGGTTCCAACTCACATTGGGAGGCTGGCGCCGAAAATCACAAAGGCCACCTGATCGCCGGAGGCTGTCAGCACCACCTGGCCGTTCTCCTCTGAAATGGCCATGGTCCATCCAAGACCATCGCGCATCTTATCATAGCCGTCCTCAGCACCCTGCAAAATGAGCTTGCCGTCCACGACTTCCTGGCGCTCGATGGAAGTATGATTGGTCATTTTATCGTCGCCCGTTGCCGGGCGAATTGTCTTGTTGGTGAAATCGACTTTCATAAACTGCGGCAGCTCGGCGCTCGCAGGCGTCACCTCATTGCAGGTGCCGTCCGGCGTGCATTCGATCACACGAATAATCGATATCAACAACGGCTTGGAACCGTCGAAGTCTCCCGCCCCGGGAGCTGAAACCGCAATCATGGTGCCTAATAATACGAACATTATCCAGATACATCTTTTCATGGTAACCTCCGATCAAAAAAATCCGATGTTTATTTAACGGTATAGCCCCTGCCACCAAGACAGGCGGAGTAAGCGCGGTTGTAATTGTTGCGCTGTTGCATGTATTGGTTGGCCTGCTGTTGTTCCCACTGCTTGCGATCCTGCTCGACCTGCCGGTTTTGACGCGAGCTGCGCACACCACCGAGGGCGCCTCCGGAAAGGCCGCCAATGGCCGCCCCTTTGCGGGCGCCTTTACTGCCTCCGGCAATGCCGCCGATAACCGCACCGCCGACGCCACCAACCACGCCGCCTTTCACTGCGCTGCCGCCCACGCTTTTCTTTTCCTGGGACGGCGGCGGGGAGCTGGCAGTCGGCATCTGCATGGGATCGAAACCGGTCTCTCCCTTGGCCCAGGTATAACACTCAAACTTGTCTTTTTCCAACTGATCCTGGCTCTGACCCTGGGCCGGATAAATGATGGGCTCTTGAGCGATTACGGAGCCTGCACCAACGCCTAAAAGAAGCAAAAGACCAATAATCAATAGCAAAGATTTCATGATTCCCCCCTTTTGTGTTTTTTGAAACTTATTTTGTACGGAATTTAAACGTACGAAAAATAGTCACGGTTTCATAAAAAGTCGAATTTTTTTAACGGAAATAAGCATTTTATAACCTTTGAACTTTGAACCCTGAACCCGAAACCGATCACTTTGGGATTAACTGTCATACCCGCGGAGCGGTCAAAGGGTATTTCAAGTTAGATACCGGAGACTGCCTTTTTGGGGATCATTGTTTGACACCCATCTGAACTATGCTATAAGCTGGGGATATCAACTTCATACCTGATCTGAAAATTTGGGCTTGGTTCTAACAT
>JASFFJ010000292.1:0-9095 GCA_050124355.1 Desulfobacterales bacterium
CGTGGCCAACTGCAGCATTCGGTGGGCCAGATCGGGCTGTTTGATCATCCAGCGCAGCAAAAGCTCAGGACCGCACAAACTGCGGGCGCCTTCGATGGGCGAGGTAATAAAGGGGAAAACCGGCAGACCATTTTTTTGACAGCGTTGGGCAAAGTCCAAATAAAGGGGCAATGGTCCGGCTGTGGCAACATCTTCCGGCATCGACAACGCTTTTGCCTCGGCTTCGGAATTGGCCGGGTGGCGAGTGGCCGTGGGCGCCATCGAGTACTCGTCGGCAGGCCATTTGAGCGTGCCGCCAAACGCCCAGGTTACATCCGATGCCCCGCCGACCGCCATTCGGGGAATGCCGTCCTCACCAAATTGGGTGATGGTTTTGATCTGGGCATCAAAGCTTTTCTGCGGATCGTTATAGGCAGCTGCCACCGGATATCCGGCGTTTTGAACCGCAAATGAGGGGGTTGCCCCCCATAGCCACACCAGCGGGCGGTTTTTAATTTTACCCGACAGAAGATCTCTGAACCTGCTGCCGATCTGTGTGTTGTCCATGGCTGAAGCCGTTTTCACCATTAGTGCTGGTATTTTAGACTGCTTGCATCGCTCTTGCATCGCTGGCCTGGCTTGGAAAGTGAACCGCAGCATATCGAAGGACGATTGACGAAGGACGATTGACGAATTGTGGATGTCGCTCTCCCACCGGGGCGTAGGTCTTGTGCCCTATGGGCCGGAGGCCGAGGCGTAGGCGCTACAACCTCTACGAGCCGGAGGCTTCGCTCTGCTTATTAAAAAATAATATATAGTGTCCCTTTGCATTCCGTAGGTTAGGTTGAGCCTGCGCCAGGCATTGTTGGATTTCGTTGCACTCAATCCAACCTACATGTTACCGGTATTATTGCCAAATGTGAAACCCAACAGCGATCGATTTCGGAACCGAGCCCGAACAGTTTCTTTTCCGATCAGACTGGACGCTCGCGGCCAGCGGCCCCCGCTTATATCCAAAACCAAATTTTCGAAATAAAAAAAAGTATAAAAATTTAAGACTATGTGCATCAAGGTACAGCTGAATTTTCATCACCTCAGGTCACGCCCACTGGGGATAACGGGCGTAGTTTTCCATAAACCAGGCCCGTGCCTCGTAAGCTTGCAGCAGATGTTCCGACGGAACACCATAAGGAATATCTCACCCGGGCGCAAAGATGTAGCCCTTTGTACCGCCGATCGCCAGGCTGATCAGGGCATCTTCGCGCGGTGAGATCAACCCCAGCATCAGGCTGGTGGTCAATTTCAGATTACCACCGAAACCCTTGCCGAATTTGTAGGCCATGTCGCGCACATAATTCAAATTCATCTGCTCGTCAATGGCAAACCCGTGGGTGGGTACCTTGCAGACTTCCTCCAGTACTTTGCTGCAATTGCCGCAAATGAAAAAGCTGGAGGTTAACCCGGCGCCGTGGATGATATCAATGGCCGGCCGGCAATTAGGGGTGACGAATTCGGCAAAAACTTGAGGGCGGATTTGAGATGCCACCGGATCTACGATGGCGATGATATCACACCCCATTTCAGCATAAAACCGCGCGGACCGGGCTCCCACTTTGCCGGCGAATTCCAAGACGGTCTGGGCAAATTCTTTGCGTTTCAGCAGGGCGGGAAATATCTGAGGACCGGCCAGATGAGAAGCCAGTGTCAACGGGCCGCACAGCAGCCCCAGCATGGCACAGTCCAAGGCCTCCAGCCGGGGCTTGGCCAAATGGGCGGCTTCAAAGATGATCGGCCAGCGGCCGTCTGATTTTGAGGGTATCTTAAGCCCCGCCTCTGCAGGTGTTTTTTTCACGCAGGGATGGGTAATGATCGACGGTACATTGTCTTCGTAATATGCCGCTTTGCAACCGATGCTTTCTGCTTCCACCGACAGGTCAAAAAGAAGGGGAATTCCGTCAGCGTGATAAAGATCCGCAGCGTTTACCACGCCGTTGGCCAGCAACCCGGCGTCCTTGATAAATGTGTCGGCCGGTTGGTCGATTAGCGCGGCACAATGCACCCCGGCGTATGGCAGCCAGGGTGGCATTTCGGTCGGTTTACCCCTGGTGGCATCGATTAGCATTTGTTTCGCCATTCTTGTACCTCATAAAGCGCGCTTGGGCTTTTATCTGACAACATGATGTGAGTGATGACTTGAGGGTTCAGGTGTCAGTGTTCGGGTTTCAGTAAAAAAATTTCAAATAACAAAATACAAATATCAAATGGTTCGACAAGCTCACCACCACTCTGAGCCAAGTCGAAGGGCAAATCATTTGGCGATTGATCTTATTTGAGATTTTGATATTTGGAATTTATTTGTAATTTGATGCTTGTTATTTGTTATTTCCGGTTCATGCGGGTTATGGTTAAAAGGGAAATTCCACACCCATATCTGCAATTTCGTCTTTCACTTTGCGGTACATGTCGTAGTGTTCCTGAATCGGCAGGGCTTTATGTACATCGTAGCATTCATGGTATTCTTTGCCCTTGGAAGCGGTCGCCGCCTCATCTTCATAGGTGGCCAGCAGCTTTAAGGCGATGTCGTTGGCCTGCTCCCGTTTCATGCCCATGTTGGCCACGGCATGGCCGACTTCCACACCCAAACGCGCCTCAAGCGGGGTGGCGCGATTGCGGTATTTATTGCGGGTGGAGGCCATCTCCCACAGGTGCCAGCCGCAGACGGTACTAACCAGGGCATGACAGGCCGTCTCTCGGAAGAGCATTTCGGTCATGGGACCGGCATTGGCGAATCCATTGGAGGTATGCAGCAGTTTGCTGTTGCGTGCCAGCGCCTGGCCAGACATGGCGATCGGCCACAACAATTCCCGGGTGGTGTTGGATCCGTAGTTGAGATGGAAGGGGAAGTGCTGGTTGAAGATGGCTCCGTGGATCAGGAGCCCATTCAGACTGTACGCCACAATGGTAACTGCCACGCCTTCCGAACCGCCACACCAGCCGCCGTATATGGGGCCGGTCAGGTTGCCGGTATAGCAGCCATACTGGGCGTAATGCACCGAGCGGTTGAGCAGGGTGTCGGCGGTTTTAAATTCAGTTAACGATCCCACCAATCGGGCATCGGAGGTACGGACCCCCCAAGCGTTGTCAGAGACGGCAATCTGGCCGGCATCGTGCTCTGCCGTGCCAACGGCCACGAAAAAAGTACCGGGACGTCCTTCCTGTTTGGCCGCCAATCGCATGTTGTAGATGTGCTGGATACAACCGTTAATTTCGGTGGGCCCGCCGGATTCGATCAGTTGACCGATGGCATTCTCTAAAATCGGGGCGCAGAAACCGTCCAGCAGCGGTTCTTTGAGATAGGCTGCGCACATGGAATGATGCAGGTGCTCGTCGACCGTTATATCCGGGCTGAAGATACAAAACGGCGGTTCGGTATCTTCCACCTGGCGATGCGTCCACAGTTTGGCGTCCTTTCCCTCGCCCACCCAGTACTGGTCCTTGGCCATATACAGCGCTTCCTTGATTTCTTCGTCGGTGACCTTGATGATGCGATGGGAATCGGTATTGTAGACACCGACTTCCCGGAAAAGGTCCCAGCCCGCCTGCCAGATCCGATCCGCCATATCGTCGTCGGCCGGCACCGGTGTGTCGGGATCATACCTTATGTCGTATTTCTTGATCAGCTTTTTCAGGGTTGGGGTAAACAATTTGGGTAAAAAATCATCTTCTTCAATATGGGGTCCGGTCTTAGACCGTTCCATCATTTCCCACATACGATAGGCCGTGGTCATTTTTTTCCTCCCGTTATTCCATGCCAGTGCCGGATGATCCTGGATCCTGGTTTCTGGCCTCCGGCTCGTAGAGCCTACAGAGCCTACGCCTCGGAGAGATACTCGATAATTTTGAATTTCACCATCCGTGCATTTTTGAATATCCAGCATCCAGTATCCAGCATCAAGCATCTACCTGTTTAATGCAACCATCACGAGCTTTTCTGCAATCCGGCTGGCAAGATTTTATGAAACGTTGTGGTTAGTTTTTCAAGTCGGCCATTTTTTGGGATGCACAATTGGCGTCTTCACAATAGAGATCAGCCCCGATCTCATCCGCCCACATCTGAGACGTGGGGGCGCCGCCGATCACCACCTTGTATTTGTCGCGCATGCCTTTGTCTTTCAAAAATTCAATGATCTCCTGCTGACGCGGTATGGTGGTCGTCATCAGGGAGGATGCACCGATGAAATCGGCCCCCATTTCCTCGGCGGCCTTGATAAAATCCAGTGAATCCACATCATAACCGAGATCTTTAACTTCAAACCCGTTGGTTTCCAACATCAGCTTGACGATATTTTTCCCAATCTCATGCAGATCCCCTTTGACGACACCAATGACCACCTTGCCCTTGACGAGTACCCGATCAAGGGTCTTCAATTCGGGTTTGACGATATCGACCACGGCGGTCAAGGCTTCGCCGGCCAGCATCACCTCGGGCAGGAATATATCTAGGTTGGCAAACAGATCACCAACGCGCTGCATGGTTTGGGTCAGTTTGTCCAAGATTTCGAGCGGATCGGTTCCGCCCGCCAACAGTTCGCGGGCCATGGCCTTGCATTCTTCCGTTTCACCATCTTCCACTAGTTTGCTCAACTGGTCCAATGACATGATTTTTCTCCTAATGTACATTAAGCAATATTTAAAAACTAATTAAAATAATTGTATTTAAATACCTCGGTATTCATTGCTGATAAATGCTGCTAACACCTCTACAATAAGGTAATTTCAGGAAAATTATTGGTTATGGGTCTAATTCAGGAATTGAGAAATTTAGGAATTGAAGGTATTCTATCTATAATAATTTTTTAATTTTATCTATTAATACCTCAATTCCTCAATCCCTAAATTGGCCGTTTATAACCATAATTAATATCCAAAAAAGCGAGCCGTAGAATATCAAATGACGCATTGTGGTCCGCCGGCGGAACGTTTTGTCTTTTTTAATAATGGATCCCGCCGAAGGCGGACCTTAAATCTTCATTCTTCAATCGACAATCTTCAATAGTTTAAGGTGCGTGTCTTTGAAACACCACCCGCCCACCTTCCAGGCGCTGACCCAGAAAGCAGAAAAAGTTGGCATCGTCACGTTCAGGATAGTCAAGGCGGGTAAATATTCGAAAACGGCTTTCCCGACGCTCAATGGTGCCGCGGAAAATGATCTCACCACACTCGATCAGGTTGCGCATTTCCAGACAATGGGTCATTTCGTGGGGATTGGCAGCGCTTAACCGCATGTTCTGCTTCAAATAGGTTAAGGAATCGATGCCTCGCTGGGCCATGCTTCCGGAACGGTAGGCGATGTTGTAGTCGCTCATGACGTTCTGGATAAAGCTCTGGGCCTCCTGCCAGGCATCGCCGTAAACTCGAGCCTTCACCTGGCTGCTGAATTCTAACAAGCTATCGAAATTCCCGCCCATTGGCACATGGGTCATTTGCTTGGCAAAGGCGACCGCCGATTCCCCGGCCAAATGGCCCATGGTCAGGGCCCCCGGGACCACACTCTGGGGAATGCCTCCGGCTTCATCCCCGGCGGCAAACAATCCCGGCAGGGAAGTCTGGCATTTGCCGTCGATGATGGGCCCACCGGCTGCAGCTGCAGAATGTTCGGGTTCCAAAGGCCACAGTTCGATTTTGTGTTTACGGAAATCGATACCGTATTGCTGGTTTAAATGATGGAAGCAGGTACCCGAGCCCTCGTTGGCGATGGCCCAGTGCATATAGGCCTGATCTTCCTGGCTGCCCCACGACATGTCGGCGTAAATTGGTCCGCGACCGGCTTTCAATTCACCCATGAAGGTCTTGTCGGTACCGAAGGGTGTGGCCGGTCCCTGCCATTCGCCCATCTCATGGTTGCGGGGCCGAATGACCTCGTCCAGACCATTGACACCGATGCCGCAAGGCTGGTAGGAGCCCCCCGGCAGACCGCCGCCGCGCACCAGATTTTTGGAAGACCAGCGCCCGGGGATGGAAACGAATTCCATGTTGATCAGTTCGACGCCGGCCCTGAACATGGCAGCCTTGCCGTCTCCGGTCAACGCCGGGGGCATGCGCGTGTTGAAGACCAATCCCGAAAAGGTTTTATAAAGCCGGTTGGGCCGACCCGCGGCCATAATAACCGCTTTGGCATGAAAAACGTGCAGATTTCCGTCCCTGGTACCATAACCCACCGCCCCGGCAACCTGGCCGTCGTGGACCAGCAGGTCGTTGATCATGACGCGATCTGCAACTTTGACCCCGCGTTTACGAACCTGTTCGGTGAGAACCCGCTTGACGTCGCGGCCGTCGAAATGGAGGGTGTTGCGGCAGTTGTGGAGTTGATACTGAAGTCGAAAATTGCCCGGCAGCGTAGAATCGGCGTAGCGCATTTTCATCCCGAACCCTTCCAGATCCAGAATGCGGTCGTAAGCGGTGGCGGTGATGTAATGGATGATCTCCTTGTTGATCAGACCTTTGGCCAAGCTGCGGACATGATCCTCCACCAAATCGTCCAAACTGACGCCTTCGGTCTTTTGGATTTCGGGAAAGTAAGCCCAAATATGATCGGTTCCGGTGGCGGTGCAGCCGGAACGTTCCGGGTTGGATTTGTCAACCAAAATAACACGGTCATTGAGTTCACCCGCCCGAATGGCGGCCATGCATCCGGCCAACCCGCCGCCGACGACACAAATGTCACAGGTATGTTCGACGATGTTAAATTCCGGCATATTTATTCTCCTGTTTTATGGTTCGGTAACGGATCGTGAAAAAGCGGCGGCTTTTTGCAGGGCGTCGGCTTCGTCAGCGCCAGGATTTCCGTAGTTGGCGGGGGAGGGCACGATACGCAGTTGAAGCGGCAGGCGCAAACGAACGGCCTCCACGGGGCAGTCAATAACGCAGGCCCCGCAATGCCAGCATTCATCCGGATAATCGACGGTTGGAATCTCATCTTCTCGGAACCCGAAGATATCCTGCGGGCACATATCATAACAGGTGCCGCAACAATGACAGAGGTCTCGATCAATAATGGGTGGCATGGTGTTATTCCTTTATTCTAAGTTTGAAAACCTGGTGCTCAGAGCCAATGTCAGAGTTAAATGGCTCTGGAGAGGCAATATTACTGGAGTATTGGAGTGTTGGAGTACTGGATTGTTGGGTGCAAATCGGACCCGTATACAAGCAGCGTTTTGGCAACGCAGCAATATGATCATATGTTCGGTTAAGATAAAGGAGCATAAACAGATTCCGTAAGTGGGTGGAAATCATTATGACCACCTGAACATGTCCGGAAATATCTTTCCCAATATTCCATAACTCCACTACTCCATTACTCCTGGTGTTTTATTCCAAAGCCCCCTTAAAGGGTAACTTAAATTCAGACCGTTTAAGTCTTGATTTTTGCGCTATCCCTGTTGATTCAGGATAAAATTTTCCAGCCGCCGAATGCCTTCGAATACTTCCGCTTCGGTGGCACACACCGACAGGCGCAGGTGGCCCTGACCCAGCTCTCCAAATTCGGTTCCCGGCAATGTCACAACGCCTGCTTCCTCGATCAGGCGAATAGCGAAAGTCATGGCGTCGGTATCGTATCGGCTGAAGTTGGGAAACACATAAAAACTGCCCCCCGGAGCGACACAACTGACGTTGGGAAGCGCCTTAATACGCCGGTAGAGGTGGTCCAGTTTGGCGGCAAAATGCTTCCGAATGGGGACGAGGTCCGCATCGGTGCATGCCAGAGCTGCCTGTGCGGCCGTCTGACTAATCACGGACGGGCATAGGGCCACGCAGTAATGAAGCTTTTTGACCGTATGCATCAAGGCCACCGGGCCAGCCACAAATCCGATCCTGAGACCCATCATCAGATGGGATTTGGAAAACCCGCCGAAAGTGAAGGTGCGCTGCGCCATACCCGGCAGCGAGCCGATACTCAGCGGTTCCCCGTTAAAGGTGTAGTCCCTGTAGATTTCATCCACCAGTACCAAAAGGTCGTGGGCTTGGGCGAATTCGGCCAGGGATTTCAGGGTCTGATGAGACCAAACCACCCCCAGGGGATTGTTGGGATTGCAAAACACGATGGCCCGGCTTTTGGCACTCACGGCGGCGGCCAGCCGCTCGAAATCGGGCACAAAATGACCGGATTCTTCCAGGGGAACCAGGACGGGTTTGGCCCCGCATGCCAGCGTATTCTGATAATAGGTGCCGTAATGGGGACTGGGGATAATTGCTTCATCGCCTGGTTTGAAGATAGACCGCATCACGACATAAAGTCCCTGTTGAACGCCGCAGGTGACGATGATTGCGTCTTCAGCATCGGCCTGAAGGGACCAGCTCTGCGCCAGCATGCCGCTGATAGCCTCTCGCAACGCTTTAAAACCGTAATAGTCGGTATAGCGCGCATAGCCCTCATCCACATGTTTTCGCATGGCGTTGCGAACCGATTCCGGCATCATCATGTCGGGATTTCCCGACGCCAGATTGGCCAAACCATTTCGTCCTGCCATCGCTTTCCAGATAGCCTCCCGTTTGCTCATGGGAATGGCAGCCACATCCGGATTCATTGTGGAAGCATTTGCCTGGTGCATTTTTCGTTCCCTGGTGAATCTCTATTCCAAAATTGAAAATCTGGCCAGATGGACCCGTCGAAGATCCCCCTCCGCGGGGATCAGAGGTAATTGGTTCTGCGGACAATAATGAGTCGGAGGGATGAAGTGTTGGAGTAATGGAGCGTTGTATGCTTTTAGATATGGTGTTAACTTCAATTGAAGTCTTACGATGACAATCGGTTAAGCCGATCAGTGTGTAACTCCAAGTCAACAACTCTTGGGGCTTTTCGGTGCTTCCATTACTCCAGTACTCCATTACTCCAAAATCCGCCTAAAAAGACAGGCTCCGGCAAGCACTTTTTTTAGAGTCTCTTCAAAACCGAGTCTTCTCTGCCCGGATTCCTTGCTATACGGCTTGCGGTCCAGTGACATCACAGCCAGAAAATAGAGTAGATCTATAATATACTATTAATATTTTTGTCAAGTAATTAATGATATTTTTCTGTTGACATTATAAATCAGTCAGTTATCATTGGGAAACGATGA
>JASFFJ010000293.1:0-9082 GCA_050124355.1 Desulfobacterales bacterium
GCAGCGTTCAAGTCTAAATCTATTTTGTGTGTTCTCCCGGTAACGGTAGAACCTTTTCAATTCTCATCCCGCCAAAGGGCGGGGTGGCTTATGAATTGAGTCATCATCTTCGGTCAAAGGGCACTCAGCGGTTTGCGTCAATGTACGCACCAGTTTGATGAGTTCCTCGGCCTCCAACGGCTTCTCCAAATAGGCACCATGATCAGGGAGTCCTTTGCGCCGAGGCATGCCCTGGAATCGCTGGTAAAAGGAAAAGGTTTTTTTGTCGATGTTTGACACCAGAATTACCGGAATATTCTCGAGGTCTTCATGCGCTTTGAGCGCCCGATACATTTGAAGGCCCCTTTCCTTTGGCATCGTGATATCGAGGATGATCAGGGCCGGCTTTTCGCTCACCGCCAGTTGGATGCCCTCGTCTTTATCACCAACATCGATGGGTTCATAACCACAGCTACCCAGCAGGTTACACAAGAAGATCCGCATATCCAATTGATCGTCGACAATGAGTATTTTTTTTCTTTGTAACTCCGGACCCAAAATAACCTCTGCCTGGTTACATCAATAGTTCTGAATTTTTCAGGACGTTGGTTGGATATAGAGCATAGAGTATGCCAGAAGAGGGGGATGTCAGAATTTTGATATGATTACAGGAGGTTAAAGCAAAAAACGCTGTATGTTCGATTCGATCCGGATTTGTAATAGTGTTGCAAATATATGCAACATTACAAGGTAGAATAAAAATATTAGTATAAATTATAGTAGGTTAAAATAAAAATTCTAAAGAATGGCTCAGTTTCGTTGCACAACAACGTTGCAAGCTATTTTGCAACATTTCAAAATGCACTCGAATCACGGAATAATTCCATATTTTTTGATCTTTCGCCATAGGGTGGTACGTTCCATACCCAATGCCTCGGCCGTCCTGGTACGATGCCCGTTGTGTTGTTGAAGCACAGAAATAATTTTTTCGCGTTCCTCGGCATCTGAAGCCGGTAAGGGTCTAAAACGTTTTTTTCCAGTCGATTTGCGGGGGATACGACGGATCTGCAGGTATTCAGGCAGATGTCGCGGCTGGATGGTTTTTTCCTGACAGATGATGAGTGCATGTTCCAGAATATTTTCAAGCTCTCTGACATTGCCCGGATAGCGATAGTTTAGCAAGATCTCCATCACTTTTTCGGAGACTTCCGGCAGCTGCCGGTCGCCGGCAGCACTCAGTCGTCTCAAAATATGCCCGATAAGGATGGGAAGGTCCACCTGACGGTCTCTGAGCGCTGGAAGTCCAATCCGAAATAAATTCAGGCGGTAATAAAGATCTTGTCTGAAAAGCTGTTTTGCAACGAGGTCCTCCAGGTTGCGATTGGAAGCAGAGATGATGCGTACGTTAACTTTGACCGTGTGTCGACTTCCCAGTCGATAAAATTCCTTATCTTCCAGTACTCGCAGAAGTTTGGCTTGCAGAGCCAGCGGCAGATCCCCAATTTCATCTAAAAAAATGGTTCCACCATCAGCCTCCTGAAAACGGCCGATTTTATCTCTTTCGGCGCCGGTAAAGGCCCCCTTGACATAGCCAAACATTTCCGACTCGAGTAGATTATCCGGGATCGCCGCACAATTGACTTTGACAAATGGTCTGTCGGACCTTCGACCGGCGGAATGTATCACTTTCGCCAGCAAGTCTTTTCCCGTTCCGGTCGCACCTTCAATCAGAATGGTGGCATCCGTGACGGCCACCACATTGATCATCTCGAAAATTTTCTGCATTGCCGGGCTTCTGCCGATCATATCATGGAAGGTGTAGCGATCGCTCATGGCCTGCTTCAGTTGCTGCACCAGGGTGAGATCATGAAAGGTCGTCAACCCACCGACGATCATTCCTTTTTCACTGCGAAGCGCCATGTAGTTGGCCCGAATGGGGATAGACCCTCCGTCCCGCGTCATCATTTTACCCTGCCGACTACTGCGGGGTTGGCCATTGACGATCGTATCTTGCATTGCGCAAATTTCCTGGCTTTCATTCCCGTCAAAAATTTTTGAACACGATTCGCCCAGGATGTCACGTCGACTAAAACCGGAAATCTTCTCGGCCGCGGTGTTAAAAAATGTTACCCGTCCGCCCCGATCCACTGTGAAAATCCCAACATCCAGATTATCGAGGATTATCTTTAAACTCCGTTCTTCATGATGAATCCGATCAATGAGGTCGGCAATCGGTGAATGATCCTGTAAGATCGTCATACATCCGACAACCTGGTGTTTGGAATCCAAAACCGGGGTGGCCATCCGGGTTACAAAATGGGCAATCTGATCTTCATCCTGAATCTGGATGATCGGCTCGTCCGTAATCAGCGCACCAGGGGCTTTAAAGGGGCATTTCGCCAAACAGGGAACCCCCACAAATACTTCGCGACAATCCTTTCCAATGGCTTCGGTGTCTTTTAGCCCAACCAAAGCCTGGGCATTGAGGTTCATTGTTGATACATGTCGTTTGGCATCGACCGTGAATGCACCAATGTTTAATTCATCCAGGATTTTTAGCCACTGTTCGCAAGAGATGATGTGGCCGGGTTGTGCAATACTATTTTCCATAATTATGGGCATTACCTGTCGGCTGTTCGAGTGGCGACCATTATTCTATCTGGATTTAGTGTATTAAAGAACAATAATAGTTGTCAATCGTGGATATCGCCGATGAATAGTTTCATCTTCAGTCGACACTCTTGCCGCTGCCTATGTCTGTCGAATAAAGCAAGGCATACAATTAAGGATGGCACGATTTTTTTATTAAAAAGAATCTGCCGAGATATTAGAATCAGGCGGATTCCCTTTCAATAAGTCCGTCAATCCTTTCCTCATCATCCAGCGCAGTACCCAAGCAACTTCATTCACTGATTTTACAAATTCAGTTACCACAAGCCTGTATTCCCAGTTTTTTTTAATTGACCAAGTCCAGATGATTTAGTCACCATAGCAGGAGAATTAACCAATCATTTCAGCTGCTTTGGATCAAGATAAATTGTATTCTGCCGATAAACAAAATAAGGAACCAAATTCAATTCAATCGGGTCCACCTGACTCATCTCTTAATGGTAGTCCAAACCGAAAATAGTGATTTTATTTTAGCTCGGAGAATCTGCGATAAACTGCGCGCAGGTGATCTTGAAGCAATACTTGAGCTCTACCACAAGCACCATGTCTATTTTTCCGCTTTCACCCGCCAGCGCTTATTTAACTCTGATCAGGATCTAATCGAGAATGTGCTGTCCGACTACTGGATTGAACTTTTAAATTCTAAAGCAATTTGCGCTTACAAAGGCAAGGCTTCTTTGCGCACCTATTTAACAGTTATTCTCGGCAGAAGAATTATCGATGCAAATCGTAAAATCGAACGAGAAAGAAATTGCAAAGCAAAATGCATTGATCAAGAAAACAACACATTTGAGGAACCTAATATACAACAATCGCCTGAGGACGAAATAATAATAAAAGAGCAACAGAAACTTATTCATGAGGCACTGCTGAAGTTGGCGGAGGTCTCCCCCAGAGATGCTAAACTAATAAAAATGCATTTTGAAGAGTTAAGTTATGAAGAAATGGCAAAACGAGAATTTCAGGGAATTAAAATTAATACCAGGAAACTGAAGAAGAAGACCGACGCGATAAAAAAACAATTTACCAGGGATAAAACTGGGTCCATGGCAAAGTTTAAACGTATTTTAAAACGCTGTTTGGAGAATTATTCTTTGAAATATAGAGACTTTTTAAACTAATATTTTCTCATGAATTATTCAGGATTAATATGTCACCGCATGCATTATATTAGCGACTAAATATTAGGGGCGCAGCATAAAAATAAGCTGAGAGGCTAATTTAACCGGATAGCGATATGGGCAATAAAAATTTAAGATACTCAGAGATATCAGATGAATTTATGAATTCTTTGCGCGACGCCTATAACGTTGAAATAAATCCTGGCGCCGAAGAATGTCCTATGTCGGAAATTTCTATCTCATATGCGGCTCAGGAACTTGATATTGAAGCGCATCAAAATTTTCGATACCACCTTCACACATGCAGATTTTGTTTAGATTTGGTTCTTGATGTTAAAGTTGCGGAAGCCGAGTCAGAGGCAAAGGATGGGCAACCTTCGAAGGTTCTCCCAGCGCTCTCCAAAGCCATAAAAACCCCGAGAAATTCCTCGCAGCCTAACTTCCGTTTAAAAGGGCTTAAGGAATTATTCGCTAAATATTGTTTCCCATTGTTGTCCCCGAAATTTGTGGGGGGATTCGCAGCAGCCTGCCTTGCATTCATTATAATTAATTTTGGCTTAAATGATCCAGAAGTATCAGAAAAATTACAAGAGACTAATAAAAAAATAGCACCTAAGGAGAATATAGCAAAACATGATCCAAAACCTAAATCTGGCCTAACATCAAGGCAAGATTCAAAAGAGAAACATTTAATCAAAAAAGAATTAAATAAGATTGTCCCCTATGATGGTAGAGGAAAAATGGATCCGTTTGAGCCAATGTTCAGAGAAAAGCCAGTTATTGCTAAGAAAAAGATAAACAAAAAGCGAATTCCGCGGACTCCTCTTGAGCGAATTGCTTTAAGCCAGTTAAAACTCGTCGGGATAATGCTTTCCGAGAACGGCAATAAGGCCATATTGGAAGATTCAAGCGGCAAAGGGTACGTCGTCAGCAAGGGAACTTATATTGGCACAAATTCCGGTAAGGTTATCCGGATCAATAAGGACAGAATCGTTATCGAGGAAGAATTTGAAGATGTGTTCGGTAAAACTAAACTCCGTCAAAGAGAGATCAAACTTCCCAAACCTCCTTCCCAATAGATCTTTGTTCGCTTCGCTCACAATTGGAACAATGGAATGATGGAATATTGGGATCATTGGTGTTCCATTTGGTTGAAAAATAATACGGTTCATGGGTCCTGCCCGCCAATGCCCTTGACACCCTATCATTATTACGGCCATCCTTGCTTTGCATTGGGTTCAATTCGTAGTTCAATACAAACGGTGGATCAGATCATAGGGACCGGGGTGTTGGAATACTGGAACTATGCAAGGCTGGGACAATAGGCACGTTATGTATTTTTTGCCCATTATTCCATGATTCCAACAATCCATCATTCCATGTAGGAGGCATAAAACTAGTGTCGTTAATAGCTACATGATTTCGAGATATTATATTTTTCATTACATAAAATTGTCACTCCATATAACCCTCCTTCGACTACGACAGTTACAATCTCTCAATAGCCGGGGATTCCAATCAATCACTTTTATAGTAAAGGGGGCACATTATGAGAAAAAACTTTCTAAATTTATTCAATTACATAATTCTTATTTCGCTTTTCTTTTTCCTTTCTACTTCTAATTGTTGGGCATCGCTACAGAAGAAACCTGTGGTAGTTAAGAAAAAGATCCACAATCAATTAGGTAATACAGAAAATATCAACAGCCCTTCTATTTCAATATCTCGTTCCAAAAAGCCGGCCTTATCGTCGAAATCGGATGTATCAATTATCAAAACCAACAGCGAAAGAAAAGCGCTTTATTCAGAGGTATCCGGTAAGGAAACTTTAAACCAGGCGCTCTATAATCCCAAAGGAAAAATTGACCCCTTTGAACCTTTGTTTAACGATAGACCTGAAATTAAAAAGGGCTCCCTTGTACCTGTCATTGACCGGGTGGGAAAACTTACAGCGCTTCAAAAAATAGAATTGAGTCAGTTGAGATTAACCGGAATCATCTTGGCAACAAGTGGCCATAGAGGCCTTGTTCAGGAATCTACCGGAAAGGGACATGTTGTTAAAGTTGGTACTGATATCGGAGCTCGTGGAGGCAAGGTGGTGAGCATTTTGAAAGACAGGGTAATCGTTGAAGAAAAATTGAAAGATTTTACCGGTAAAATAGTTGTCGAGCAAAAAGAGATCAAAATTATCAAACATGCCGATAAAATATGAATAACCGTATTCATGAGGTCTTTTTTCAGATTTTCCGTGCAAACGGTAATTGAATGGGCCATTCACAATTTGGGCTTGGTTCTGACACCGGCCACCGCTTATTCGTAGGTTGGGTTGAGCATCCCGATATCTTTTGTTGGATTTCGTTGTTCAACCCAGCCCACCTGTCAGCAATTTTTGTTCGATCAAAGAAACCCAACAAAATGGCTGAAAAAGATAGGAATTAGGGAAGGAAAAGCGGCTGGTTTAAGCTTGAAATATTCAGATTTGTGCGGTATTTGCCTGAAACCAGAAAAAATATAGAATCAATAAAGTCACCAGAACCATTAATGGTAGGGCAGTAAAGATAATTTTGGAAAAAACATGTTGCGGGGAAGGAACCGGCCAATCTCTACTCATAAATGAAAAAATGACTCCTTTTCCTCTAACCCAATCCAAATTCCAAAGCAGACCGGCTGAAATGTAAAGCACTGATGATGCAAAAATATTAGAAGACCAAGTAATCGGATATGAACCGTCTCTGATCAATAGATAAATATCATATGACCAGCTTGCAGAGAACATCCATATGCAAAAAGCCACAAAGGCTTGCTTAAAGGGCAGTTCTTTTTTTATGACTTTAAATATCGCCCCAATTGCCCAGGGAGCCGTGAGAAATGTTAAAAGGGACATAAATAGAGCATCAAAATAATCCCAAGTTGGATCACCGGTATACGGTGCGATTACAGTCATACCCGAAGCAGCAATTAAAAAGGTAATTATTTTCCATGGTTTGAAGAGGAAATGCCAATAGCGAGAGTGAGATAAGGCAAAAGATTTTTTATCTCTAATGTAGAGGATTGCCGCAATAAGGCAGGCCAAAGACCAGAATGCAATGTATATACAAAAAAATATATTCATAAAATCTATGGTTAATCGAGAAAGATGGTCTTTTTACCAACAACTTTTCCATTGGTATGCTCAATGTTACAAAACCAGCGAGCAAATGCCCAACCCCCCCAAACTATTATTTTTGCTGGCTCAGAACCGTTTGCTTCGTCACTTATAACCTCCAGACTACCTTCCATTGCTTTCTCCTCTAGTCCATAAATAGGCATTCCAATAGCTACTTCCATACAAAACAACTCAACTTGATTACGAGCCCACCTCATTTTAAGCATCGGATAGATGATACAAAAAAGAAGAATCAAAAGCGGCACAAATACTATTATCCACTTGGAACGTTTACGCTGAGGTTTAACCACTTCATTGCCGGGAGATGAAGGAGAGATATTATCTTTATTCATTTAAAATCACCATATTTTTTAACGACAAATTGTGTTTGGTTTGGGCATCACTTAATTTGTGTTTTCTTGCAATGAGCTTACGCTTTAAGTCTTCTGATGTCATCGCATCACCCTCATCTTAATGATTCAAGTGGGTAGAATAAAATGCTGTGAAGAGAATCAGGATTATTCTGCCAGTTGAATAAATTATCGAAATATCAAGTAATTATAGCTTTTCCGGCAGGTTTTGTCAAAGTTTATCAAAAGACCTCGGCTTTATGAAATATCGATATTTCATAATTATAACTAAATGTAAAAATGCTAAGTTCTTTTCAAAACAAGACAGAAGTTAATGTTACATTTTATTTGCATATCATAAGGTTATATTGCGGCGAACGTAATTGGTATTTTTGGCACAGTTGTTGCGTCATTAATACTATAATACTCTACGAAAGTTAAAGTAGAGCGCAAGTATGCTTCATTCTCAACCTCTAGCTATTTTTTTTCTGGTAGTTTTAATATTATCGAGTAATTTTTTTGCTGTGTATTTTAGCTGGCGGTTCGGATTTTATAACCCAAAAACGGAGAGCGTAAGGATGGCCATAGACTTTTTTAAAAATAAACTCTCAGAAGAAAGACTCACAATAAGACAGAACCGCATCGGATGCTTGTTGAAATGGATAGTCCCTGGAGTTATTCTCTTTTTTCTGTTTTCTCTGTATGTTCCAGGTTTTGTAGCCTACCAGGAAAATTTACGTATTGACCAAACAGCAATTATTGCTGAATCCATTCGCATTTCCTTTAAAGCATATGCTGACAATAATCCAACCCATCGCTATCCTGAAGATATATCCGATTACGCAGCTTTACGAACTATCGTCAACAAGCATGGAGGCTCACTTCCTGAAAAACAGTCTGATGTTGCTATTAAACAGATCCATTACATTTTAGATTATGACAATGATTACAACTTGACCATTGTGGTTGATGTGCCTGATGAAGAATATAAAGAGAAGTTTATACTGGTAACCTCCGATGGGGTTACTCGTCATTACAATAGAATAGTATTTTCTACAGGTTACAAAGCCAAAGAAATTGCTCGAGACAACCGATTCATTATCGATAATGGCGATACGGTGGTGGACACAAGAACTGGACTCATGTGGGCTCATAAGGATAATGGGAAAGACACTAACTGGCATGATGCAAAGAGCTTTTGTGCTAGTTACCAAGGAGGTGGACATACTGATTGGCGGTTGCCGACAATTAATGATCTATCAACTATATATGACGAAAAGAAAGAAAATCGATACGGTTATCATGTTTCTCCTTTAATTAATATCTCTGAGTGTTGTCTCTGGACCTCAGAATTACGCGATTCTGATGCTGCACGTTTAGATTTCAACGGCGGTAATCAGCACTGGGCAAAGCAATCTATTCACCGTTTCGGTCGTGCTCTTCCAGTGCGGGGGGGCAAATAATTATTTGATCATCTGCATATTTCATTTATGTGGTATCTGTAATCATGTTGATTCCGCCCCTGAAAAAATCATGGATTTAAATCCCGAAGTGACGGTAAAACAAAATATCATGAAATGACCTGCGCGGCCAATATCGGTCAAATTGTTGACGGTTATGAATTTGTCATTGACGGTACCGATAATTTTGTCGCCAAGTTTCTGATCGATGACGCCTGTGTTCCGAAGGGGAAACCCTATTCTCACGGTGGTGGGTTTCGCTTTGACGGACAATCCATGACCGGTATTCCGGCTAAATCGGCTCGCTATCGCTGTATTTTCCCAAGTCCCCCTCCCCGAGCGGCTATTCCAAACTAT
>JASFFJ010000294.1:0-9070 GCA_050124355.1 Desulfobacterales bacterium
TGGTACTAATAAAATGTCAAAAAAAACTTGAAGCAAAATTGCTGCTGCGCCTTAACTTGTAGCACATTGTAACACTTCAACAATATTAATTAAATCGACGCAGGAACAAAAGAAAATAACTATACAACAGGGTCGAATTATGATAAATAGACGCCTTTTACCAAAAAAATGGAGGTAGCCGTGAAATCATACACAGTGAAAGATTTAATGGTGCCGCTTTCGGAGTACGCCACCGTGACCGAGGACGCAACCCTTTACGATGCCGTCCTGGCTCTGGAAGAAGCCCAGGAAAATTTCGAGGACAAGCACACACGGTATCGCCACCGAGCGATTCTCATGCTTGATAAACACGGCAACGTTGTCGGCAAACTTAGCCAGCTGGATGTGCTCAGAGCTCTGGAACCAAAGTACCAGGACATGATCCAGGGTCAAGGATCGCAACGTTTTGGTTTTACCAAAAAATTCATGCAATCCATGCTGGAGGATTATTCCCTTTTCGCCAACCCCTTGGATGATATCTGCCGCAAGGCCGGAGAACAGCCTGTTAAAAGATTTATGCATACCCCCACTGAGGGTGAATATGTCTCCGAAGACGCATCACTTGAGGTCGCTATTCATCAGTTGATCATGGGACATCACCAATCTTTATTGGTGACACGCAACGAAAAAATTGTCGGTATTTTGCGACTGACCGATGTGTTTGCCGCCGTGTTCCACAAAATGAAAGAATGTTTTATATGAAATAGTTTCTGGAGAATCGCTCAGATTTTCAGATAACTCATAGAGCATTTTCAGGTGAGAGGAGGGATCTATAAGTGGTTGAAAATATTGGTGCACCGAAAAATATCGACTGGAAAAAAATGGGATTTCTTTTCCTGGGCCTTGTCCTTTTTACAGTGGTATATCTGGCACCGACCTGGCCCGATGCCGTCGATCCAATGGGCAAACACTTCCCGCTAAACCGGGAGGCCAAGGGCGCCATTGCCGTGTTTCTGCTGGCTGCCACCTGGTGGGTTTTCGAAGTGGTGCCCATCGGCGTCACCAGCCTGGCCATCGGAGTCCTGCAGGCCATGTTCCTGATTCGCCCGGCCAGAGACGCTTTTACGGATTTTATGGTGCCCTCGGTCATGTTTATTTTTGGATCCATCATGATCGGGCTGGTATTCACCAAGACCGGGCTAACCAAGCGCCTGGCATACAAAATGCTGATCATCGTAGGTGAAAAAACCAGCATGATCTACCTGGGCTGTTTCGTCGTGACGTCGGTCCTGACCCATATCATGGCGCACACGGCGGTGGCGGCCACCATTTACCCGCTGCTGGTGTCGATTTATGCGCTTTACGGCGAAGGCGATAAAAAGACAAAATTCGGCAAAGGGTTGTTTATCGGAATGGCCTATGTCGCCGGTGCCGGAAGTATTGTCACCCTGTTGGGGGCCGCCCGTGGTGCTGTGGCCCTGGGCTTTTTCAAGGAAATCATGAATCAGGACATCACCTTTTTCCAGCTGACCTGGTACATGTTCCCCATCGGCTGGCTCATGACCTTCGTCCTCTGGGGCTTTTTTATGGTTTTCTTCAAACCTGAGAAAAAAAGCATTCCGGGACTCAGAGAAAAGGCTCGCCAGTTAAGCGCTGAGCTGGGGCCCTTAAGCCGCAACGAGATCAAGGCGGCCGTTATCGTGGGTACCTGTATTCTCGTCATGGCGGCCAAGCAGTTCCTTCCCGCGCTTGCACCCATCGACAAAACCGCCATTATTTTGGTATCGACCATCCTGTTTTTTGTCACCGGCATCATGGACATCGACGACCTTGAATCCATCCCCTGGAACATTATTCTGCTGTTCGCCGGTGCCATGAGTATCGGCAACTGCCTGTGGCAAACCGGCGCCGCCAGTTGGATGGCAGTCAACTGGCTGGCCATGTTCCAGGAAGCTCACTGGTTCGTTTTCGTCATGAGCATCGCCTTTTTCGTCATGATTATGACCAACGTCATCATGAACGTGGCCGCCATCGCCATCTCCCTGCCGGTGGCCCTGGTCATCGCCCCCTACCTGGGCGTGGCGGGTGAGGTGATTTTATTCTCGGCCCTGGTGACGGCCGGAATGCCGTTCCTGCTATTGGTCGGCGCCGCCCCCAACGCAATTGCCTATGACTCCGGGCAGTTTTCAACCGCTGAATTCTTCTTGTACGGCATCCCCGCCAGCGTTCTGTTGATGATCGCCACCGGTTTTGCCGTCTACGTGTTGTGGCCGATAATGGGCATGCCGGTCCTCACCGGGGGTTAGGGTATTGAAAGTTGAAGATTTGCGGATGTCGCTTTGCTCCAACTTTTATAAAATCGAAAAAATACCATAAATATTCAATCTTCAATCGAAAATATTCAATCGTACAAAATGGAAGGATTATGAATCTTTTTTTTTTATCGCTGGCAATTATTTTCGGCGGAGGCTTCTTATCACTGGTTTCTTGGCGGCAATTCGCCCTGATGAAGACCATCGGTGTTATTGCAATTGGTGGCGGATGTCTGCTGGGGCTGATAGACGCCGGCACCAAACTCTTTCGTCCGGGGCCCTACACGACTGCCTTTGATTTTCTGAAGACCTTTTCTTTGACCTTCCGGATCGATGCCCTGTCCGCCTTTTTCCTGATCGCCATCTACGCGATCTGTCTGCTTGCCGCTCTTTACAGCTACCACTACATGGATAAATCCCAGAAAGCGCTTCGTACGGCCGGCAACTACTTTTTTTTCAGTCTGCTAACGGTCTTCATGGCGCTGGTGGTGACCGCCGGCAACTTGATCACCTTCATGCTGGCCTGGGAAATTATGTCACTGTCGTCGTTTTTTCTGGTGGTCTACAACTACGAGGCCGGGGAAAACCGCAAAGCCGGTTACCTTTATTTTGTGTTTTCCCAGGTCGGGGCCATGTTCATTCTGGCAGCCTTCGGTTTGATCTATGGCTATACCGGAAATTTCGGTTTTGCGGATGCTGCGACGCTGCCCGATACGGCCAAGATCATCGTGTTTGCATTGGCTTTTATCGGCCTTGGCTCCAAGGCCGGTGTCTTCCCCTTTCATGTCTGGCTGCCGCATGCGCACCCGGCCGCCTCCAGCCATATTTCAGCGGTGATGTCCGGTGTGATGATCAAAACCGGTATCTACGGAATTGTCCGCATCTATGTGATGTTGGATTGGCACACACCGTTTTTCGGCCATTTTGTTCTGATTGCCGGCATGGTTTCCGGCGTCCTGGGTGTCGTCTATGCCCTGGGACAACACGATCTCAAGCGCTTATTAGCTTACCACAGCGTTGAAAATATCGGTATTATTCTAATCGGCATCGGTATCGGTATGCTTGGGGTCGCTGCCGGTAATCCGGTCATGGCGGTTCTCGGATTTGCCGGCGGCCTGCTGCATGTGCTCAACCATGCGATATTTAAATCGCTTTTGTTCATGGGCGCCGGCATGGTGCTCCACAAAACCGGCACACGCATCATCGACCTTCTGGGTGGTCTGATTAAAAAGATGAAAATTACCGGAATCACCTTTCTGATCGGATCGCTGGCCATCTCCGGGCTACCGCCTTTGAACGGTTTTGTGAGTGAATTTTTAGTCTACATGGGCGGATTTCGGGGTATGGCATTGGACAAAGGGTCCTTTGCGATGTGCCTGCTGGCCATTGTCAGTCTGGCAATAATCGGGGGCCTGGCACTGGCCTGTTTCACTAAGGTTGTGGGGGTTGTTTTTCAAGGCGAGCCACGCAGCCAGATAGCGGAAAATACAGATGAAAAAGGTGTGACCATGCTGCTTCCCATGCTGATTCTGGCAGCCGCCTGCATTGCGATAGGTGTATTCCCAACTTTCTTCATGGTCATGGCGCTTAAGGCCGTATCATCGCTGGGACTGGGTTACGGCCAACTTCCGCTTGAGCCCTTCATGGAGCTGACCGGCAATATTACACGGACCGCTTTACTTGTCTTTGTTGTATTTTTGTTGATTCTGGTGCTGCGCACATTATTGTACCGGGGCAAAACAGTGACCCGCTCCGGTACCTGGGGCTGCGGCTTTACAAGACCCACGGTTAAAATGCAATACACTGGATCTTCCTATGCCGCTTCCATTTTGGAATTTTTTAGACCGGTGGCTCCGCTGACGGAAAATGATCCGGGGATACGGAAACGCTTTCCGGAAAAGAGCCATTACCACAGCCATGTCAGTGATATTGCCGAACTGCATATGGGCAATGTGGTAGTGCGGCCGGTGCTGGCGCTGTTTGAAAAACTTCGGTGGCTGCAACACGGGGACATTCATCTCTATATCGGTTATATTCTACTGGCAATTGTGGTGCTGCTGTTCTTTGTCTGAGGAAGGGTTCAGAGTTCTGGGTTCAAGCTTTGCTTCGCCTATAGGCTTCGATCCCACACGCAGGGTTCAGCGGCGCCGCTGGCGGATAGAAGGAAGGGATAAAAAGAGAATAACGAATATCGAATCATGAATGTCGAAGGAATGTATACTGTCAATTTTAAGTTATAAAAGACAGAGCGCAGCGATTCCATCCTTCGATATTCTGCGGTTTGCTATTTGCCAAGCCGTTGGCTGTCGGAACAGTCAGTTTAATCGAAAGAGAAACTGTAATTTCATATGGGATGATAAACGAATGATAAAATCCATTGTTTTCCTGATCTTAGCCATGCTCCTGGCACCGCTGTATTCAGCGTGGATCCTTAAGGTCAAGGCATTTTTCGGCGGCCGCAAAGGATCACCGCTGTTGATAAATTATTTCACCCTGATCAAGCTCTTTCAAAAGGGATCGGTCTACAGTACCAGCACCACTCTTATCTTCAAACTGGGGCCCATGGTTTCACTGTGCGCGGCTATTGTGGTGCTGATGTTTCTGCCTGTCGCAGGTCAGCCGCCGCTATTTTCGTTTAACGGGGATGTCATCCTGCTGCTGTACCTGCTGGGCCTGGGCCGGTTTTTCACCATTGCCGCCGCCATGGACACCGCTTCGCCCTTCGAAGGCATGGGCGCCGCCAGGGAAGCATACTTTCCGATCATCTGCGAGGCCACGTTGTTCATGAGCCTGATTCTCTTTTACACCCTTACCGGGGATTTGAGCCTTACCGCCTTTTTTGCCGGCGGCCAGCCGCTCGGACTCTGGCAAACAGCCGGACCGCCCTTGCTGTTTGTGGCCATTGCTTTTTTTATTGTGTTGCTGACGGAAAGCTCCCGGGTCCCGGTGGATGACCCGGCCACCCACCTGGAATTGACCATGATCCATGAAGTCATGGTTCTGGATCACAGTGGTCCGGATTTCGCCCTCATTGAACTGGGTTCTTTTTTCAAGCTATTTTTCTACTCTACCCTGGTCACGCGCTTGATCTGCCCGTTCACTCTGGGACACCCGGTGGCAGACGCCGCATTATTTTTTATCGTTCTGGGACTGGTGTATACGGCAGTCGGGGTCACGGAATCGGTCATGGCCCGCTATCGTATGGACAAAGTTCCCCAGTTTGTCCTGACATCTTTTGCGCTGGCATTTTTTGCAACCGTCATCACATTGGAGTTCTTAAAATGATCCAACTTGTCGATACCATTTTGGCCCTTGTGCTCTTGTCGGTGTTAGTCTCCTTCGGTTCCAGCCGACTGACGATGCTGATCAGGGTGCTGGCTTTTCAGGGTGTAGTGGTTTCCCTGGTCCCGCTGTTCATTGGCCATGATCTGACCGCCGGCAGCATCGTATTCACCCTGGTCACCCTTGCGATTCGGGGAATCATCATTCCACTGTTTATCTATCTGGCGATTAAAAAAGTGGCGATCCGCCGGGAAGTCGAACCCATCGTCGGGTATCATGCGTCCCTGCTGGCCGGTCTGGCTCTTATTGTCGTGGCCACCTTTGTCAGCCCTAAATTTAATCTTCCCCAGACCAGCGGTGATGCCCTGTTGCTGCCAACGGCCATTACCCTTCTGGTGGCCGGTATGTTTCTGCTCATGGCCCGGCGCAATGCCATTGCCATGGTTTTAGGGTATATCATGATGGAAAACGGGATCTACCTGGTTGGCACCAGCTTTTCGGTCAGAGCCCATCATATTGTTGAATTCGGTATCCTGCTCGATGTATTGGCCGGCGTCATGATCATGGCCATTATTCTGCAGAATATCAACCAGGCGTTTGATGATGTGGATACGGCACTGCTCAGAACGTTAAAGGAATAGGTGTGGCATGGTCGAAATTGTATTTTTAATTCCGATGTTAACCGGCGTGATGGCGTTCTTCCTGCCGCGGACAACCAGTCGGTCCCTGCTGGTAATTACCGGCGTAATTCACTTGGTCGTATCTCTTTTTCTTTGGATCCGGCGACCGGTAGCACTGTTCGAAGTCTATTTTGCTGTCACACCCGAAGGTCTCCTGTCGCTGCTGGTGATATCACTGCTGTTTTTTCTGATCTCGATCTATACTTCGGCGTGGCTCAAAAATACGAAAATCCGCTCCGAACGCGTTTTCACCGGATCGATGCTGCTTTTTTTATCCACCATGACCATGGTGACAATTTCGGATCATATCATGGTCATGTGGATTGCGATCGAGGCTACCACGCTGGCCAGTGCGCCGTTAATATACACCCATCGGTCCGAGGCAACTCTGGAGGCCACCTGGAAGTATGTGTTAATCTGCTCGGTGGGCATCGCCCTGGCCCTTCTGGGTTCGGTGCTGATCACCCTTTCAATGGATATCGGTGGCGTCGATGTCCCAGTTGCTTTTTCCGCGCTGACCGGCGAGGCCGCACGCCTGGATCCGCTGTGGCTCAAAACCGGTTTTGTGTTCATTTTGGTGGGCTACGGTACCAAAATGGGCCTGGCACCGATGCATACCTGGTTGCCTGACGCCCACAGCGAAGCTCCCAGTCCGGCTTCAGCCCTGTTATCGGGTGTATTGCTCAACTGTGCCTACCTGGGGATATTCAAAACCAATAAAATCATGCATGCTGCCGGCCTCGGAGATTTTTCAGGCACGATTCTGATCGTTCTGGGTTTAATATCTATTCTGGTGGCGGCAACGTTTATTCTCAAGCAAACCGAATACAAACGGCTGCTGGCTTATTCGAGTATCGAAAACATGGGTATCATCGCCTTCGGCACGGGCATCGGAGGGCTGGGAGCCTATGGCGCCATGCTGTGCCTGATCCATCACAGCCTGATCAAATCATCCCTGTTTCTGTCATCCGGCAACATCCTGCTGGGCTACGGCAGCCGGCTGATCACAGAAACCGGTAAACTTGCCGGACGAATGCCGAAAACCTTTGTGGCCTTTTTCGGCGGGTTTGCCGGTATTTCCGGGTTTCCGCCCTTCGGTATTTTCATCGGAGAGCTATTTATCATCATCGCTGCCTTTCGCAGCGGGCATTATCTGGCCGTGGGAATTTTTATTCTGAGTCTGTGCGTGATTTTCGCCGGTTTTGCTAAGCACGTCATGCAGATTTCCTTCAATGATGTCCGTGCCAAGATTCGAATGGAAGAAAAACCCATCATGGTTTGGCCCCAGTATGCGCTTCTTTTCACCTCTCTGGTACTCTGTATCTGGATTCCGGATTCCCTGTACCAGACAATTATCCACGCAGTGAATTCCATTGGCGGGGGATTTTAATGAACACAGATTTTATACAGATCGATAATGGCGAGGCGGTGATCCGAGACCGAATTCCCCATCTGTCATTTAATGATTTTCGCAGCCAAGCCCTGGATATCGTCGCCAACGGGGGCAAGGTTGTTCAATTCTTCGCTTATCCCGCCCAAGACGGGATCAACCTGCTGACGGTCCTGCGGTCTGATCAGTTGCTGCTGGCCGGCTGTAAGGCACCGGAAGCCTATCCGGCGCTGACGGCAGAATGCGAGCCGTTCCACATGTTCGAACGCGAAATCGCCGAACAGTTTGGCATCCGGCCCAAAGGACATCCCTGGCTCAAAATGGTCCGCTATCAGGCCAACGAACGCGGTCTTCCGGATGTTTTCGGAAACGACTACAGCGAAGACATTCCCGGCAACTACGACTATTATGCTGTGGAAGGCGATGAGATTCACGAGGTAGCCGTCGGACCGGTGCACGCCGGCGTCATCGAGCCCGGCCATTTCAGGTTCAATTGTATCGGCGAACGGGTGCTGCATCTCGAAATTCAACTGGGCTATCAACACCGCGGCGTAGAGAAGCTATTTTTTAATGCCGACGTCAAGCGGTGGCCAATCCTGGCCGAAGGCATTGCCGGCGATACCGCGGTTGGCCACAGCCTGTGCATGGCCCAGGCTGTGGAAGCGCTGGCGGCCATCGACACCGATGCCGGTGCGCGCATTATCCGCACCATCGGTCTGGAACTGGAACGTATTGCCAATCATGTGGGCGATCTTGGCGCGTTAAGCGGAGATGTGGCTTTTTTACCGCCGGCCAATTACTGCGGCCGCATGCGTGGCGATTTTCTGAACTTGAGCCTGTGGATATGCGGCAACCGCTTTGGCAAGGGTCTCGTCCGACCCGGCGGCGTGCGTTTCCCGGTGACCCATGAAGACCGCCGCGTCTTGACCGAACGCATCGCAGAATTAAAACCCCAGGTCAAACATGTCATCGATCTGCTTTTTTCAACACCCAGTGTTCGCTCACGGTTTGAAGGCTGCGGGGTGGTCAGCACGTCAGATGCGGAAAAACTGGGTTTGGTAGGCCCCTCCGGTCGCGCCAGCGGGGTTGCCTATGATGTGCGGCGCTGTTTTCCCACCGAACATTATGACCGGCTGGATATCCCCGAGAATACCGAACCCACCGGTGATGTGTATGCCCGTGCCAAAGTGCGGGCCGACGAGGTGCTGCAATCCATCGAAATTATTGAATCTCTTATCAGCAGCCCGGTTGAAACCCGCTGCGTCGAGGAAGGAGAGTTTAATCTGGCGTCGTCGTCAATGACTGTAACGATCAACGAGGGCTGGCGCGGAGAACTGTCGCATTGTTTGTTGACCGATAGCAACGGAAAAATCCAGCGCTATAAAATCAAAGACCCGTCATTTCACAACTGGAACGGATTGGCCATG
>JASFFJ010000295.1:0-9059 GCA_050124355.1 Desulfobacterales bacterium
CGACGCCGGCCAGATACCCTGAGATCAATGATGTTTCGCCGCAGTACCGGCCAAAGAGCTCCACCACCGCAATGCGTTCATGGGACCCGGATGAGGTACGAAGGGCATGGATGAAATTCACACTCCGAGTGACCGCTGTCGAAAAACCGATGCAAATAGACGCAAAAAAATAAGTCATCGCAGTTGAAAAAAGGAGGCAAGAACCAGGCACAGTTCAACAAAAAAGCCAGCTCATCCCTTTTTCAAAGATAATTCCTATTGCGCAAGCGAATACGGGTTTAAAAACTGCCGTCTCCAAAAAAGTTTTTTATCCACTTCATTCAACTCAGCTTCTTCACAAACGGTTTCCCAATTTTGTTCGATAACGGCAATCAGGCTGCCGAAAATTTCACGGGCCTCTTCTTCAGAAAGAAGGAAGTTGTGCGCGGTCTCAAGGCACGTTTTGAGTTGGCTCAGATTGTTGTCGCCAGATATGAGCATAGCCTGTGAGGCTTCATTGCCTGTGCGACCTTGCGGACAAATGTCATAAGCAGGCGTCAGGGTCAGGGCTTTGCCGTCCCAGAACGCCGCATGGTTTCGCGCATGATCATCGGTATTGCCGCATAGAATATTGAAGGCGAGCCGGGAGAAAAGCTCTTTCAGCGTATGCTTTGGATCGGTAAAACGGTGGCGGATAATTTCTGATAAATCTTCATAGCTGGCGTACCGTGCCATCATGTCATCCAACTGAAGCAGAGTTAGCGCAGAAACCATGGCTTTTCGTGCCCACTTTTTACCTTTTGGTACGCGATCAAAGCGCTTGATCAAGAGCACATCTTTATTTGCCGCTTTAACCATCTTTACCGGTGCAGCATTCAGCCCGGCCAATTCAGCCAGCCGCATTGCGATGAATTCGGCTTTAACGACACTGTACAGATCTGTGGTGGATGAGAATTTGGCCACGTATTTTATGTCTTTTTCTTGGATTAAGGCTTTAGGACGAGCACCGCCGATAGAGCTGCCATGGAACAACGCCTGATCCAATTCCGGCGTGAGGGCCACGCCTTTTTCAACCCTTTCTGCAGATTCAATCAATTCCTTGATATGGACATTGGCAGCTGTACGCGGTACGTACTCTGTAGGGGAACGCTGAAAATCAAGCGCACCGATCCGGTCTGAGCCCGACTCCAGCAAGTAGGTCAGCTCATCCAACTCGGCCGTATCTATGCTTGAGCCCTTAAGCCCAAACTTTTTGTTGATAATCACACGCCGGCCCCATGCATCGGGCGCGGCGTCTCTAATACAGCCGGGCATGGCTAAGCCTGCGGGTAAAGGTAGCACCCCTGCCCTAAGCGGCAATTCAGGCTCATAAATCGCAATTGCAGGTTTGCGATCAATCGTACGATCCAGATAACTTCTACCGTAGTTGAACAAAACATTGCCGTTATCGCCTTCAAGCCGTCCAGCCACGATAGGCTCGGTTTCGTCCGGCAACCATATCCAGACAAAGGCTTCTTTCTCCGTTTTAGAAATCATCGTGAACCAATTTGGATTTTTTTCGGACAGACTTTGGCAGGAGCATCAGCTTTTCCTTGGTTTGCCGCAGGTATTTCGTCAACATACTCTCATCGGCATCAAACAGCTTGACGCCAACTATGGTTGCCACCTCGAAAACAGCTCCAATTTCGCATTTAAGATTGCCCTTTTCGATGCGTTGCAGCAGTCCTCTGGAAATACCAGCGCGGTCGGCCAATTCCTGAGCAGTTAGCTTGCGCTCATGTCGTGCTTCGCGGATCAACGAGCCGAGCAAGGCAGCCGCATCGCGGCTATAGCGTGAGTAGGTGCGTATAATGGACTTTGGCATTGTTTTCCCACTGGTTTGTATAGAGGCCATAAATCACTTTAATGATCTTTCTGTGAACCAAAGTTATTAAATACTCATCAGCTTGTCAAGAAAATTTTGGTCCGTATATAAATCTTTTAAATATTTTATGGGCTATAAATAGACCATTATTAGTGAGTTTCGACTGGATGAAAATTATATTATAGATCTGAAATCCAAATTCCTCATAAATTTAATGGCTTTAATGGTAATGCTTTTTCGAAGGGAAGATACAGTGAAATCTGCCTTTTTACCGTCGAAAAGATGCAATTAAGGGAAAAGGCAGATTGGTGCAAATCCAGCAGTCGGCATTTCCTTAAACCGCCTTTTATGGCATCAAAAACATCACTTTAAGCCTTAAAAACGGGGTTATTTTTAGCATAAATCCTTAATTGCCAGGGGTTCACCGTGGTCCGACCCCAGTTCAATTTTACCCCAGTTCAATTTTCGACCCCAGTTCAATTTTCATACAAGTAGCTAAAAAGACTTATGACTGCTCCGGGAAGAGATACATCCCTTTCATCCTGCAAGCAGGATCCAGAGCACTTGCATCTGGCCGGAGCAGTCCAATTCAGGGTACATCAATGAAGGCGGTGGGTCACGCCTAATTCGAGTAGTTACCAGAATCAGAACTACTGACGTTTCGTATAATCTGAATTTACGCTTAATTTTTCTGCAATTTTTGTAGGTTCCTTCGAGATCCGGGCTTCCCGAGAATCTTTTGCCGAATGAGGACAAGCGCCCTGAGATTAATTTGCTGTATTTTTTGGTTACAAACTATCAGGGGATGCGGACTCTTGCAATGCCCTAATTCTATCCTCGAGGGGTGGATGGGTCGCGAAAAGAGCAGCCAGCCCTCGTTTTCTGGCGCCTGAAATACCGAATGCCGCCATCTCATCAGGCAAATGCAGTTTGTTAATGGATGCCCTCAACGTCTCAAGGGCTTCGATCATCGGCTTTTTACCCACCAGAACTGCTGCACCGCTATCGGCACGATACTCTCTCCTGCGGGAGAACCAGAAAACAACGATCGATGCCAGGATCGCCAGTAATATTTCGGTCAAAATAGTCGTCACCCAGAAGCCAACTCCATGTCCTCTCTCGTTTCTAAATACCAGCCTATCCACCGTGTGGCCCACGATGCGGGAGAAAAATATGACGAAAGTGTTTACAACGCCCTGAATCAGCGCCAGGGTCACCATATCTCCGTTCGCGATATGGGATATCTCGTGCGCAAGAACTGCACGAACTTTCGTCTTTTCCATACGATAAAGCAAGCCGGTTGACACTGCCACGAGGGAGCTGTCTCTGCGCATTCCAGTGGCAAAGGCATTCATATCTTCTGAGCCGTAGATGCCCACCTCCGGCATTTCGATTCCCGCTGATTGTGCCAAATCCGAGACCGTCCTTAGGAGCCAGCCCTCTCTCTCATCGCTGGGAGTCGAAATTATCTCTACGCCCGTGAGTCTTTTTGCCGTCCATTTCGATAGGGCAAGGCTTATAAATGCACCGCCCATACCAAACATTGCAGCAAATATTAAAAGGGATTGATAGTTTATACCGTAATTCGTCAGGTATGGTTCAATTCCGAGAAGTCTGATAACGGTGCCAAATATGATAAGAATGGCCAAATTCGTCATCAAAAAATAAAGAACTCTGCGCATACGCTTACCCCCTTCAGTTCTCTGTACACAGTGGATCCGTGTTAGGACTTTAAATAACGAATAGAGCAAACTCTATGCCACGTAAGCATGGGGTCTGCGTGTAAATCGATTGGTGGAAATATATACTTTCAAAACCGAGCGGTTCCAGGTTCAGAGTTCTGGGTTCAGATGTTTTAATATACCGATATTGTTTATGTTTTAACACATCGCTCGGGTTGACCTCTTTCACCCATTGGGTGTAACAGCCTTGCGGGCCTTATGGATACGAAAACCCATTAGGAAGATCCTTTAGCTCTATAACCGGGAACCCTGAACGTTGAACCGCTTAACCTATTTACTTATTACATATTTATAAACAGCTGGGATAGTGATTTGAAAAGAGAAAAAAGGAAGGTCGGATTGGATGGACAGGATTTACCCAACTGAAATTACAGAACTCCGAGTTCTGGTTGGCGTACAAAAAACAGAACTAAATTATCTGATTTTAAAATGCATATCATTTCTCAGTCCTTACTTACATAATACGCCGAAGAAATAATATAGGGCAAAAAAAACATCCCGGCTTTTGCGAAAACTATTCGATTTTTATACCAAATATTTATCTATGCGATTGAATGCGGCCGTAAAAAACAATTGCCCGTCAAATATTCCTCAAGTTGGCACATGCTTTGCTCAAATTAATAGCCAAAGAAGAGAAAATCCATTTAAGTGATTGGGAAATGTAAGATTCTGCAATGAATAAATATCCAAAGAGGTATTGCAATGGCGGATGAAACAAAAAAAATAAAGCTTTTGATGGTCGATGATGAAGCGGATTTTTTAAACTCCCTGTCCAAACGGCTCGGAAAACGGGATTTTGATATTACCACCGCTACCGAAGGCAAGCTTGCCATTAAAGCTGCCAAAAAAGGTGAGTTTGATGTTGCTATTTTGGATATGAAAATGCCGGGCATGGATGGCATGGAAGTTCTAAAGATCTTAAAAAAGAAGCATAAGTTTTTGGAGGTGATCATCCTGACGGGTTATGGCGGCATTGATTCGGCAGTGGAGGCAACCAAGCTGGGCGCCCACGCCTATCTGGAAAAGCCTTATGACTTTGAAAAGCTCTTGGACGTGCTAAAAAAAGCTTACGAATCAAGGCTTAGGAAAAAATTCGAGCACGATAAAGAGCGCATGGAAGAAATTGAAATGCTGAGCATGGGATCCAGCCCGATGGGCATTCTGAAATCGTTGATCCGTTTGGATGATGATGACAGAAAATAGGCGATCAAGAGACAGATCAGGGTAGTGATAATATAAACGTGGGCTTTACGAGCGCGGCAGGACGACGATGGCGAATATTCATCAATTGAGCGATCATTATATCCGATCTTTGAATCGGAACATCATCCTGATCATCATCCTTGTTTCCGTCATCCCACTGATCCTTGTCAGCAGTACGATTTACCTTCAATTCCGTGCTTCATACCATGCAAAGGTTTACGACCACCTGCGTGAACTGGTTCACAGCCATTCGCGGAATATAGACTATTTTTTGCAGGAGAAACTCGGCGATATTCAATCTTTACTGGATAGTCACGGTTGGACGAAGCTAGAAGATGAATCCTTTTTGCTAGAACGCCTGGCAGTCCTCCAGAGGAATTTTGGAAAGGATTTCGTTGATTTAGGCGTTGTCAATGCCACCGGCAAGCAAACAGCCTACGCGGGACCGTTTAAATTAGCCCAGGTTGATTACTCCAATGCCAATTGGTTTCGTAATGCCATTCAAAGCGACTATTTTATCAGCGATGTCTTTTTAGGGCTCAGGGGGATGCCGCATTTTATCATTGCTGTGCGCGATAGCCGTCCAGATGGTTATTGGATATTGCGAGCGACCATCGACTTTGTCAGATTTACCAGCCTTGTTGAAAACATCCGCCTCGGTAAAACCGGCTTTGCTTTTATCTTGAATAAAAAAGGAGAATTGCAAACCACGCCGATTTCAAGCCCTTCGATTGATGTTAATTCCAGCAAAACCATTTATGCTGAATTTCTTACCAAATCTTCGACTAATTCCGGGGAGATGCGGATAACCGTCAAATCGGATAACAATCAAAATAAAAACATTTATGTTGCAACCCTTTTAAAAAACGGAGACTGGTTGCTTGTCTACCAGCAACGAATGCCGGACGCGTTTGCCGATCTGGACCGAACATTCATGATAACGACGGTCTTGATGTTTTTCGGCCTGGTCGCCATTGTTATCATGGCTTTCACTCTGTCCCAGGCGGTGGTCAGACGGGTTGCCAAAGCAGATTCAGAAAAACAGATGATGAGCAAAAAAGTCGTTGAAGCCAGTAAGCTGGCCTCGGTGGGGGAATTGGCCGCCGGCATTGCCCATGAAATCAACAATCCGGTTGCCATCATGGTGGAGGAAGCGGGTTGGATGGGAGATCTGATGGAAGAGGTGGCCATTGAAGATAGTGAAAATCGAGCCGAATTCGAAAAGGCCATCCAACAGATTCAAATCCAAGGCAGGCGCTGTAAGGAAATTACCCACAAATTGCTCAGTTTTGCCCGTCAAACCGATTCCACTGTTGAGGATGTGGATATAAAAGCGTTGCTCGAACAGATGGTTGGGCTCTCTTCCCAGCGGGCCAAATACGGCATGGTGGAAATACGCACCGATATTCCAGAGAATCTCCCCTTTATACGGGTATCCATATCCGAGATGCAACAGGTCTTTTTTAACCTGATCAACAACGCCATCGATGCCATGGAAAAGCAGGGCGGAACGCTGACCATCTCTTGTCGACAGGAAAATTTTTCTATCATAATTAAGGTCACCGATACCGGTCAAGGGATCCCCGAAGCCAACCTGGATCGAATATTTGACCCGTTTTTTACAACCAAACCGGTGGGAAAAGGAACCGGATTGGGGCTCTCCATCTGTTATGGGATTGTGGAAAAAACGGGAGGTAAAATCGAAGTGCAAAGTACGGTGGGATCGGGCACGACATTTTCAGTTTTCATCCCCATTCAAACAAAAGCACGCCGACAGGGCGAAAAAATTTCATCCGACCGGGATACGCTGAATACAGAGTCCAGGGAAAATGACACAATCAATTAAAAACAGAAATTCCGAATCGGTACGACTTCTTTTAGTAGACGATGAAAAGGCTTTTGTAGATATTCTGTCCAAAAGAATCAAGCGCAGAAATATCGATGTTACCAAGGCCTACAGCGGCACGGAGGCAATTCAGGCACTGCGTGGCCAAGAATTTGATGTGGCGGTCCTCGATTTGAAGATGGAAGATATGGACGGCATCGAGGTTCTTAAAATGCTGAAAATAATGGATCCCGAGCTGGCTGTGATCATGCTTACCGGACACGGATCAGCTGAAGCCGCCAAGCAGGGGATAAAACTGGGTGCATTTGATTATCTCACCAAACCCTATGGGTTGGAAGAATTGGTGGTAAAAATTATGGAAGCCTATGCGCATCGCAAGCAGGATAGATAATGAATGACGAACGCAGATGTAAATTAATCGAAACGAAGATAGGTCCTAGACCGGAGGTGGGATGAAAGAGAAAAGAATCTTCTTTAAATCAAAGTGGATTCAGCTTGGAGCGGCTGTGGTTCTTTGCATCGTTGTTTTTCTGCTGCCCCGACCGGAGGGAACCAGATTCACCATAAAAGGTGATAACAACCAAGTCTTTTGGCAACACATCAAAGATCATTTTAAACGTGTCAATGGTGCAAGCACCCCCACGGCAGATTATATGGTCGAAGTCATCCGGCCGAAGGAATTTAAATCTCCGGGAAAATATCTGCAGGAAACAGCCGGAAGGCTGAAGCTCAATGATATTCAAGTCGGCTATGTCGACGGCCTTTCGCCCAAAGCCAAACGATTTCTAGCTGTTTTGGCAATGCTGATTTTCCTCTTTATCGCTGAGCCCATTCCGCTTGAGATCACGGCCATCTGCATCGGTGTCTTTTTGGTCATCATGGGTATCGTAGATGTCAAGGATGCCTGGGCGCCCTATATGCATCCGGTGGTGGTCTTTATCATGTGCTGTCTGATTTTTGCCATCTCCTTGGACAAGGTCGGACTGACCAAGCGGCTGGGTTATTTTATCGTTAAAAAGGCCGGCAGCAGCGTTACCAGATTTACCTTCATCCTGGCGATTAGCCTGGGGTTGGCATCTGCGTTCATGCATGATGCCGCCGCCTGTGCCATCGGTATCGTGACCATGCTGCCGTTGATGCGGGCGGCCAATATCGAGCCTCACTCCAATACGGCCAAGTTCATGATGCTCTCTTTGCCATTTGCCTGTTCCAGCGGCGGCATGGGCACCCTGGTGGGGGGCGGGCGCAACATGGTAGCCGCCGCATTTCTGCTTGAATTCACCGGCATAGAAATTACCTTTTTCGACTGGATCAAGTATGCCCTGCCAGCGGCCGTTGTTACCGTACCGGTGGCCGTTGGCGTCGTCTGGCTGGTTTTCCGGCCGGACCCCAAATACAAGCTGCCGGAATTTGATGAGGAACTTGAGAAATGGAGCCCGGTTGAAAAACGCACACTCGTCATTATTGGCCTGGCGTTCATCTTGTGGCTGACCAAGGAGATTCATGGTATACATTACTCGGTGACCGGCATGCTGGCTGTGGCCGCTCTGGTTGTGGCCGGCGTTATGGAATGGGAAGACATTCATAAAAACTTAGAGTGGGGCACGGCGCTGTTTATTTTTGGCGGCGGCATTTCACTGGGCCTGGCCATGGGAGATTCAGGAGCGGCCGCATACTTTGCTCATCTTTTTTTCCCACTGGTTCAGGGCGGCGGCTGGCTGGCCCTATTTGCCGGCGTGGCGATTTTCGGCGCCCTGGTAACCAACGCTATGGCTAACGTCGCCGCCGCGGCGTTGATTTTGCCGATTGTGATTCCCATGGCCCAGCTTGAAGGGGTGAATCCCACGGTAATCGCCCTTTGCCTCGGTATGGCCACCTCATTTGCCATGCTGCTGGTGATTGGCTGTCCCCCGAACGCCATTGCGTATAGTTACCGATATTTTAGATCGTCGGATCTGACAAAAGCCGGCGTTGTGGCCACCCCCGTTTTGCTGAGTGTTTTGGTACTGATAGCTGCTGTCTGGTGGAAAATATTGGGACTGGTATAAACCGGGTTTCGGGTTACGGGTTGCGTGTCGCGGGTTACGGGCACAAAAGGGCATAGAGCAGAGGGCATGGAGCAGATTGTAAATAGTAGATGAGAAGCTGGAGGGATCGAAGCTGAGAAGATAAGAAGTTTAGAAGGTGAGGGGGAAGAAGGGAAAGATAGACGCTTTTTGAAATATCGAGCATCGAGTATCGAGCATCGAGCATCCAGTTCCGAGTATCAAGCATCCAGTATCGAGTATACAGTATGAAATCAAATCAACGGAGACATCTGCCTGTGGAGACGATCCGCCTTCTTCTGGTCGACGATGAGGATCACTTCCGCCAAACCATAGCCAAACGGTTGACGAGAAGGGGCTTGGTTCCCGAGCAGGCGGCC
>JASFFJ010000296.1:0-9050 GCA_050124355.1 Desulfobacterales bacterium
ACTTGAAAAAGAAAATATCGAAATTCTGCGGTTCGCTGTTTGATCTCGTGAAGTTTCACACGAGCGCCGCCTCTGGCCAAAAAAAAGGCCAGTCTGATCAGCAAAGAAACTTCGTGGTTCGGTTCCGAAATCGGTTGCTGTTGGGTTTCGCATTTGGCAATAATAATGGTAACATGTAGGTTTTATTGAGTGCAACGAAATCCAACAAAGCCTGGATAAGGCTCAACCCAACCTACGAAATGTAAAGGGAAACAGGGTAGAACCAACCTCAACTTTTTGAAGTGTAGTTTCATATAAGTGCCTACCCCTGGCCTCGTGACGAACGCAATATAGAAATTTATCTGCATTAACTCAGGGCGCCGGAAGTCCCCACTGTAGCAACTCAGGTGCGATTGCCACACAGACAGGTTTGTAATCGCATGCTGATCTTTGTTCCTGAGTCTCGCCGCTAAATCATGCCGTCCCCGTTTTCGTAGAGAGTACTGAACAATAGCTCTGCCATGTCAACGATTCGCGGACCTGTCCGGCAGGTTAATGCGCAGTCGAATTGATGTAGTCTTCCGGATTTTACGGCTGTAAGCGCTTGCCATTTCGAATCGGCCTTGAGGCGGGGGATGAATTGAGGGTCATATCCGCAAAAAAAGACCATCGCCGGATCCCAACGCTGAAACTGAGTCCAACTCACTTTGGGATAGGCATCCTGATATTCTCCGGTCACATTCAAGCCACCGGCTCTGGAAATAACATCATATTGGAAAGACAGCGGTCCGGCGACCATTAGCTTATTTCCCTCCAAATCCAACACCCGGCAAACCGTAAAACGGTTTTCTAAAGGAACTTCGGCCACTTTACGATCCAAAAGATTTAAACGTGCAGCTAAATTTTGGATGCAGATCCGCGCGGCTGCGGTTGCATCCAGTAACTCTCCAAGATCCGATATAACCTCCAGCGCAGCGTCTACACTGGTCGGATTTAACAGGATTACCTGAATTTTTTTGCTTGTAAATTCGGATTTTAACCGCTGATGAGCAGTCTCCAGACCTAACACCAGATCCGGTTCCAGGGCATAGAGCTTGTCAAGATCAGGTTCAAACCACATTGAAACATTCGGTATGTCGCGCACCGCATCCGGATAGTCACAACTGTCCGTTACGCCAACCAAACGGTCTGATCGTCTTAAAGCAAATAGGATCTCGGTGATAGCGGGAGCGAGGGATACGATTCGGTTAAAATCAGGCCGGCTTTTTGGTTTCATATTTACTCCAAAAGAGTGCGTCTTTACAACCCAGCAGCGCTGCGGCTTCCAAATCCTTCTTTGCTTGGCGGTAGTTGCCAAGTCTGTAGTTGCAGACACCTCGATTAAAATACGCTTGCGCACAGGTCACTTTTTTGTCGATCGCCAGGTTGAATGCTTGAATTGCTTCTGTATGACAACCGTCGGACATTCGTTGCCGTCCTTCTTCATACCAATCATTTTTTGTGGCCATATCAACCTTTAAGGAGACCGGCAATTCGATCCGGTTTATATATTTTTCCCTGGGTAACCACGACACCTTCGATCACCAGGGCAGGGCTCAGAAGCAATCCGTATTTTTCGAGTATTTCCTCGGAAAGTGTCCATCTCTTTACCACTTCGGCCTCTATGCCAGAATCCCGTACGGCTTTTTGGGTGTTTTCTAATAGGTCATTGCATTTATTGCACGGTGGTTCAAGACCGATGACTTCAATATGTACCATCTACCACCTCCATTATTATTTATACAGAATCGACCGGCTCACGAATAATGTGCGGCGGGTCGGGGTAGGCTGGGCTGAAACACTGCAGATCGTCGATTTCAGACTGAATTGCCATTTGACTGGCAACGTTGGACAGAGAATTGCGCACAATTATTTCAAGATCTTCGGGTTCGAGTCTGACGCGGGCGTTGATAATGAGGGTTGCGCGGGATAATTTATCGAGCTTTTCTCCACCGGTAACGGGTTTAGCTGTAAGATCAGTCAGGTTGGTCCACATCGATTGTCCGGCACTGGTAAGAACAAATTTCAGATGGCCGATTTCTCCTTTTTCGATTTTAAATTCATCGCGGAGGCTGATTGCCAGGGACATCATAAACAGGCCGGCCTCAAAAGGTTGATCAGCCTGCAGCTTGACTGCGGCATTCAACCAGCCCAAAACCGCTTCAGCGTTTGCATAGCGGTCATAGTCGATCTTGTTTATGACGGTGTTGGCACCCGGGCTGCCTGAAATAAGGTTATCAAGCCATTCCTCCATTCCGGTGCCCTCTTTAGCGGAGACCGCTCTCAGCGTTTTTCCAGGGTAACGATCGCCGATGGCAGCCAACAGCCGATTCGATTCTTCTGCGGTCAGAAGATCAACCTTGTTGAGAACAATGTTATCGGCTTCTTCCAGCTGCTTTCCGAACAGATAGCCAACGTCTTCCGGAAAATCGGTTTGGGTTTCATTTAATATCAGCGAACGCACGCGCTCAGGGTCAACCATAATGGAGAAGGGCGCGAATCGAAAGGCATCACGATATTGTATTTTTATCGGATTGGCCACCGCCGCCACAAAATCCGTGCAACTCCCGACCGGTTCGCCCATTAATACGTCCGGATCGTGAGCCAGGATTTTATCGATATGTTCAATCAGCTCATCGAATTTGCAGCAAAAACAACCTTTCACGACTTCTTCGACCGGCACGCCGAGATCGGTAAGCATCTGCCTCACGACAATGGTGTCAACCAGATTTTCGCTCTGGTCATTGGTGATAAATCCCACCCGAATTCCTTTTCTGATCAATCCCTTTGCGAGCGCGGCTAAAGCGGTGGTTTTTCCTGAACCTAAAAATCCTCCGCAAAATATCAATTTTACAGGTTTTTTAACGGTTAGTTTCCTGGGGGTGCTCATGTGATTGCCTCCTGCTCGTTATTGGGCAGTGTTCATGGTCAAAAGGTCTGCTCGCCCACCGTTTAATTCTAAAAATAGATCCATTCCGATTTTAAGCCCAATATTCCGGTATTCCAATATTCCAGCATTCCAAAAAGCTTCATGCAAATTTTTTATAGGTCGGACAATGAAGACCTGATTGGTTTCGGCTCGGCCAGGGTAGGTTAATGTATAATATTTAACAAGTCATCCGTCAATCATCCGATAGTTGATTCTTGGAACCAACGCAAGTTGATTGCAAGGAAAATCTTGTCAACTGGTGACGTTGAGGATATACACAATAACAGGTTATTGATCAGGATAGAAAGAGACTTAAATAGGAGATCAGATGGCGGTTATCGAGAAATTTTTGGGTCAGCGGGTAGAAATCCCTGAGGACAGAATATACTATGCAAAACAAGGGCTCTGGGCCAAAGCACAAGACGAGGAAATGGTATTAGGTTTCACTGCGCCGGCCCTGGTCTTAGCCGGCGGGGTCAGTGATTTGGATTGGCTGGTCGGTGACGCTGTGTCGGTTAAACAAGGCCAGGACGTTGTCTTTGCAATTACGGGGAAGATTTTATATATCGATTCGCCCATTCAAGGGACAATTTTTTTTAACCCGGCAGTCAAGCAAAATCTTTCACTTGTTTTAGTAGACCCCTATGGAAAAGGGTGGCTGTTTAGAATAAAACCCGATGCCGATTCGGCGGAATTCGGCAAGACCGCTAAAGATGCAAAAGGATATTCAGAAGATTTAAAAGGGACCGATGGATTTAAAAATCCTGAGGGTATAAAAGGCGGTGTTTCCGGAATTTGCAAGGCGGTTTATTCCGGAATCCGAGATCAAAAAATCTGAATTTTTTCAATAAACTCAGCTGCGTACTTGGCGGCCCTGGCGCCGTCGGCGCAGGCCGTCAGCACCTGCCACATATCGGTCTCGCGAACATCGCCGGCGGTGAAGAGACCGGAAAAAGAGGTCATCAACTTTTGATCCGCTTTGAGGTAGCCTGCGGGTGTCTTTTCGACCTGAAGATCCAGCATTTTCGTGTTGGGCCGCCACCCGATCGCCAAAAAAATTCCATCAATTGCCAGTTCCTCTTTTTTGCCGGTCTTTGAGGTTATCTTAACGCCAGTAATAGCATCAGTGCCCTTATAACCCGTGACTTCCGTATTCAACAGCGTCTCAATGTTTTTTTGCTTCTCAATCATTTTTTTATGGGCCGCATCCATAGCAAGGCTGTCGCTGCGCGATATCAACAGAACCTTATCGGCAACGCGGGCCAAGGTGACGGCGTGCTGGCCCGCAGTGTTGTCGTTGCCCACAACGGCCAGGATTGCGTTTTTGCCCCTGTAGAGGGGGCCGTCACAAATCGAACAGAAATGAACGCCTGAGATGTTGGCGTTGGCGACCGCCAACCTTTTAGGTACCCGGCCGCTGGCGACAATGGCGCAGGAAGCAACGTGTTGGTGACCGTCATCATCAACCCCGACAAAGGTATCGGCTTCATGACTGAGTCTTTTCAATCGGGTCATGGTAAAAAAAGCACCTTCTTTTTGAGCTTGCTGAAACGTCATCGTGCCGAATTGGGTGCCGGAAATTTCTTCCATGAATCCGGGGAAATTTGCCAGGTGGTGAATCATGTACGTGCTGCCGCCCGGGATATCGCCGAAAACGATGACCTGCAATCCCAGCCGTTGGCCGTATAAAGCAGCCGTCAGTCCTGCCGGACCCGACCCCAGAATCATTAGATCGTATCTATTTTCTGACATGTGTCGCAACCTTTAAAGTGAATTTATAAATTCGATTGTATATTATGGATTTAAGGTCGGAATTCGATCAATTTTGAAAAGATCTTGCATTAAAACGCCGGAGCTAAGCCTCCTGCTCGTAGGGGTTGTAGCGCCTACGCCTCGGAGAGCGACTTCCACAAATCTTTAATCTTCATTCTTCAATCTTCAATGTTTGTATTCAGGATTGCGAATAAGGCTGGAAGACACCCTTGCTGGACCAGTCGCCGGTTTTGGTGGCATCTTCAATCCCTTCCATGGATTCGGGGGGGCCGATAAAAACCACAACATTTCTGTGTTGAATACGATTTTTCGGTACCGTGGTTTCTTCCACTGTCCAGGTACCCATTACATAATTAAACAGATACATGTCGTTGTTTTCTTCAACAAATCCCTTAGCCCGTACAATCGAGGAGGGCAGGGCTTCGGCCATGGTGCTGATCTGCCCCAAGTTGTCACCTTTCCAGTGGTAGGATACCGACATCAAGGCGTCCGGTGGTGTGATCTCGAGGTCGGGATTGTCGAGCAGGTCATCGATGAATTGCTCGAGTTCTTCATTGGACAGCAGTTTGGTATTTGGTTTTTCCAGTCGGGACGTTTCCGGAGTAGCGGAAGTTGGATTTGCCAAATTAAAAAATGATTCTAATGGGATATCGGCATAAGTTGTTTCAAAAAATAATGGTTCCGGATGGAATTTGCGTACAACCTTTTTCGTATTTTCAATTGTTTCCGATGAAGCAAGATCGGTTTTATTTATGATAAATACCGTCGAAGAAGCGATCTGCTTTTCCAGAGATGCATAAACTTCGTAGGCATCTAGAAAGTGAACAGCATCGATCACACAAAATTGTTCTTTAAAATGAAACCGATCATTGAAAATGGGCAGGATTAAATCCCTTTTAAGGTCGGAAGGATTGGCAACCCCGGTAGATTCTATCAGCAGAACATCAGGTTTTACTTTACTGTTTAGTTCATAAAGACCTTTAATAAAATCTGTTTTAACGCAGACACAAAAAATGGAACCTTTGCTGATTTCCATCATGTCGATGTCTTCGCCTTCAACAAGTGTCCCGTCCACCCCGATTTCGCCAAATTCGTTAACCAACAACGTCAGCTTTTTATCTTTGGGAAAACGGTCAATAATCCGATTCAGTAAGGTTGTTTTACCGGAACCTAAAAAGCCGGTAATTAGATATACCCCGGTCTCAGCGGACATGACTTACAATCTCTCCTCTATCTGCTTTTTGATTTCATTAGGGCTTGGCACTTTGCCGGTTGAAATCACCTTACCGTCAATCACAAGCCCCGGTGTCATGAAAACACCCATTTTGGTAAAGTAGTTGATATCCCCAATCTTTTCAATGTCAATGCCCCATGCTCTATCCACTTCCGATACAGCGTTTAAGGCATTTTCGTAAAGCTGATCGCAACGCTTACAGCCAGTACCCAATATTTCTATCTTCATGATGTAATACCTTTTAAGCTTGAGCCTTCTATACCTTATTCCCAACACGTCCAAGCCCGGATTGAAGATTGAAGAATTATTGATCCCGTCGGAGGCGGACCTTAAATCTTCAATCTTCAATCGACAATCTTCATATAATGGTGATTTGCTCAAACCTTCATTTCTTTACGACAGGTCGTCAAATTAACCCCGTTAAGGGTCCAAATGAGATCGCCGAGCCCTTAGAGAACCCGGCGATAACTCACCAACACGTTTTTACTCTACGGTTGAATCCGTCCTAGTTGATTGGCCCGATCCAGCCTTTTTCAGGTTTTCCTGAATTTTGTCAAACTCGAATCCGTGTTCACGCAGTGATATGATGCGCTCCCGCATAGCGTCCGAAGGGGCACGCTTGGCCATCTCATCAATAAGTTCCTCGTATTGTGGAATAATACTTTCAAATACCAGGTCTTTTTCGATACAGATCGTCGGCAATACTTTACCCTTAAGTTCAAGGAATTTACCGACGCCGTCTTTATTTTTGATGGACCACTCGGTGTATTCGATCATTTCCTGCACATCCCCCGGCAATGCGGCGATGGACTCCATCATATAGCCGCAGGCGGCGCACTGCACGCTGTCAAGGGTCAACACATCTATATGTATTTTTTCTTCTGCCATGATCCGAAGCCTCCTTTCATTTTTTTACCAAGATTCCGGATACTTGGCGTAATATTGTTCATACCATTCTTTGGCTTCCAATGCTTGATCCATATGTTCCACCGGAACATCGTAAGGCATATCTCAGCCGGGGGCGAAGGTATACCCATGCTGTCCACCGGCTGCCAGACTCACTATGGCATCCTCTTTCGGTGACAGCAAACCGAGGCTCAAGGCCAAGGTTAGTTTCAGGTTTCCACCAAAACCGACCCCGTGTTTTCGAGCCAGATCCCGGACAAAGACCATATTGAGCTGCTCATCGATGGCAAAACCGTGGGTGCCGATCTGGCAGACATCCTCGAGAACCTTGGTACAATCGCCACAAATAAAGAATGATGAGGTTTTTCCGGCATCGTGAATAACCTTGATGGCTGGTTGTGAATTGGGTGTGACGAATTCCTTGAAAGTCTCAGATTTAATCTGAGACGCCACCGGGTCTACAATTGCAATAATATCACAACCCATTTCCGCATAGAAACCAGCCGCGGCGGCACCCACTTCACCTGCAAATTTTATAACCTCATGGGCAAATTCACGGTTTTTATAAACATCCGTAAAAATTCGCACACCTGCCAAATGTGAGGCCAGGGTCAAGGGGCCACAAAAAAGTCCCATCATGACGCAGTCGGCCTCATCAAGTTGCGGCTTGGCAATTCTGGCGGCTTCATAAATCAAGGGCCAGCGGCCGGATTCTTTTGTGGGAACTGTCAGGCCGGCGGTGGCCGGGGTTTTGTCCGAACATGGATGAGTGGTGACAGATGGTACATTGTCCGGCCACCATTTCAATTCACATCCAATTGAGTTTGCTTCCACCGACAGATCAAAAAGCAGGGGCATGCCATCTGCTTTGTAACGGGTTGCAGCGTTGACAACCCCTTTGGCTAAGAGCTCGGCATCCTGGAGCATCTTGTCTGCCGGTTCATTGATCAGAAAAGCGCAATGTACGCCGGCATATGGCACCCATGGGGCTTTAGGGGTCATTTTCCCCCTGTAAGCATCAATCAGCAATTGCTTTGCCATTAATCGTCTCCTTCCGTTTAAAATTTTATGTTAAAATTCTAATATCTCCTGGTTCGACGTATGTTCCCATCACCTCCTTTCACTTTCTGCTACCAAATAGTTGGGTAATTTGATCAGAAGTTTACTTTACACATCCTTACATGTGCAGGCGAACTGATTAACTCATTCGCAGCAAATTAACTTATTAGTTCATCATTCCATACTGAATTTGTCAAGATTCATTTTTGGTCTAATCCTTTTCTCCTTTGCACGGCTCGAATCGCATTGATACCTCACGCGGCAGCGCCATCTCCATGGCCACTTCAGCGGTCTTGAGTACCGCCATTGGAATAGGGCAGGAGGCATGGCATCCCGACTTTTGGGCAGCCAGATAGACCGGGTTGCGGGTCACCGGCATAAAAATCTCCCTTAAGGTTAGTTTGCTGACAAGGTCGGAAAATTGCTGGATCTGCTGACATTCAGATTCACTGATTTCAAGACCGGCGGCGCTTTTGTCAATTTTCCACGCTTGAATGCGACAGGTAAACCCGCAGACACCTGCATTGACGGCAGCGCAGGCAGCGGTTGGACGATCTTCAGTTCCAATATCATTTTTCACTAGCTGATGGTCATTTGTCATTTTTTTGTCCCCTGATAAAGGATATGTCAGGGAACTCGCTTCGCTCGCACCCTGACCTACACAATGATGAGAATGTCGGAGACTGGCGGTGACCAACATCCGGCGTTATTAAATAAACGGTTAGCCGGTGTTCATCACTGCCGTGAACCATCATCAGATAGCATATCTTAACAATCTCGTAGGTCAGGTTGCGGCGCAGGCGCTACCTGACTTGAGAAAATTTCCAAAACCGCATTTATTCCATTCCCTGATATGAAGCTTCATGGGATGATGATTGAAAATTGACGAATAGTGGATGTCGCTTTTAGCCTTCGTAGCCAATTTGGCGAAGTAGTCCCGCTCTGCTTATCTTAAAAATAAAACAGAAAGAATTCCTTAATTCGACATCCGCCAATCGACATTCGGCATTTGCCTTGCTGGTTACTGTTTCAATATTTTTTCATCGACCAGACCTTCCAGATGCGGAAATTCATCGGTCATATGGGGCAGCTGCATGGCTTCCATAAATTCCTGCTGGAAGGTGCTCTCCA
>JASFFJ010000297.1:0-9027 GCA_050124355.1 Desulfobacterales bacterium
AATCCTTTACCGGTACCGGTCTCACCAATAAGCAACACGGTAGCCTTGGTCGAGGCAACAGCACGGATCTTTTTGAACACCTCCCGCATGCCGGCATTGCAAGATTCGATGATATCACCCCATTCGGGCTTCCAGAATTGGTCCCTTAAGTAATCCAATTCCAGATTTTTGGTGATAGATTCATTTACGGACTCGATGGCAAGCCGGATTTCGGCGGGATCAATGGGATAGGTCAGATAGTCCTGGGCACCGGCTTTGACAGCTTTTACGGTATCATGAACGAGTTTTTTTGATGATAATATCAACACCTCAGTCTGGGGATTCATTTCTTTGAATGGCCTGATTGCCTCGGCAATGTCATTGGTCTCGGTGGTATTTTGCAGCAATTTTAAATCAGAAAAAATTACATCAAACGAGCTTTGGCGATGCAGGTTCAGCGCATTCTTGACGCTATCCGCATTTTCCACTTGATAATCCGAGGGTAGTGACTCACGAATCAATCTGGCTTCGTCTTCTTTCGGAGAAATAATCAGAACGGATTTCATTTTTGGCACCGAAATTCTTTTTTGATCGATGATGGGTTAATGTATCGTAAAATAAATAAATAAATAAATCATTGTCTGTCAATGAAAAAACCCTCTGGAGGTCACCTTTTGAAGGAATCGGAACAAGAAATTCCGATCCCGTTTTTAGCTATCTTAAAAATCGTTTAAATTCAATTTATTATAAAATTAGCACGCTTTTTGCTTATCCGAATTTAGAATATGAAATATTTCAGGCTGATAATTAAATCGAGGGGTTTGAGCATGAGAAAAAAACAGAACGAAAGCAATAAAGAAATAAGAATCATCGGAATTGTCAGAGAAATCGGAGATACTTGGAGATCTTACCGTGTCGGCATCGCAACCGAAAATGGAACTTACGTGGTTAGGATGAATGAAGAAGGAAAAAATCTGCAGTATGAAGTCGGCAACAAAGTTGAAGCCACCGGCATCATCTCCAGAACTAAGGACGACGTCCGCCGAATTATGGTGAACGGTTATGAAGTCTATGAAATGACTGAAGATGATCCTGAAGAATTCGGTTACGGGTTAGAATACAATTGAATCCAGAAATCCCGGCAACCAGGTAGACTATGAACGGCGGGATGTAACTCCAGTGTATCTCTTTGAAGATTCCAAGAAGATCAACGGTAAACCACTTCCACAGGTTGGTAATGACTATAACGGCTCTATTGCTCTTCAGTGTCAACCAAAGCTCCGTCGTTATCCCATTTAACAGCCTCAATCAGAAGTGCTCTATGTGCCGGTTTCAAGCTGACGTCCGTGCAGGGCGGCATGCGCGGCAGCTAGACGTGCCACCGGCACCCGAAAGGGTGAACACGAGACATACGTCAGCCCAAGCTCGTGACATATCGAAATGGATTGCGGATCACCACCATGTTCTCCGCAGATACCGCATTCCAGCTCGGGATTGACGGTACGTCCTTTTTTGACCGCTATGTCCATCAGCTCCCCCACGCCCTCACGGTCAATCGTGGCAAACGGGTTGTCCGGCAGGATTCCATTTTCCATGTATTCGATTAAAAATCCGGTTTCGGCATCGTCTCGGGAGATGCCGAAGGTTGTCTGGGTCAAATCGTTGGTTCCAAACGAGATGAAGTCGGCATATTCGGCAATCTTGTCCGCGGTCAGGGCCGCCCGCGGAAGTTCGATCATGGTACCGAACTTGTAACCGATCTCGATATCCTGCTCCGTCATCACCTTTTTAGCCTCGGTTTCAAGCACCGCACGCTGCACTTTCAGTTCATTATCATGGCAGGTCAACGGGATCATCACTTCCGGACGGACGTCCAATCCCTCTTTCTTGACCGTGCAGGCGGCCTCAAATATTGCGCGCACCTGCATGGTCGTCAGTTCCGGAATGAGGATTCCCAGCCTTACGCCGCGGGTGCCGAGCATCGGATTGTCTTCCCGTAAACCTTCAACCCTTTTAAGGACACGATCCTTCTCCTTAATCTGCTCCAGCAGTTCATTGATTTCACCCAGGGTTCCGGCGTGTTTCAGCCTGATTTTAAGATCGGCCAGCTCGCTTATGAGATCCACATGGTTGGGTAAAAACTCATGCAGCGGCGGGTCAATCAATCGGATGATCACCGGCAAACCGTCCATGACCCGGAACAGACCGGCAAAATCATCCCGCTGGAAGGGCAGCAGTGCATCCAGGGCCTCGGTTCGTTCAACCGGCAAATCGGTCATAATCATCCTATGTACCAAGGGCAGGCGTTCGGCTTCGAAAAACATGTGCTCCGTGCGGCACAGACCGATCCCTTCGGCGCCGTATTTTCGACCGCGCCGGGCATCCGCCGGTCGATCCGCATTGGTCCAGACGCCCAGGCGTCGGCAATCGTCGGCCCAGGCTAGCAGTTTCACCAGCCAGGGGTCCTCAACTTCAGGCACGATTGTGTCCAGCTTGCCGGTATATACCTCCCCAATGGTTCCATCGATTGATATCCAGTCGCCTTCCTTGATAATTTGATCGTTGACCCTTATCTGTCTGGCGCCCAGGTCAATTTTGAGTGCTGCCACGCCCACAACGGCCGGTTTTCCGAACTGGCGGGCGACCAATGCCGCATGGCTGGTGCGACCCCCACGGCTGGTGAGGATACCTTCGGCCGCCAGCATGCCGTGCACATCATCCGGCTTGGTTTCGGGGCGCACCATGATGACCGGCTTGCCGTCTTTGACAGCCCATCTTTCAGCCATTTCCGCACCTCCCGAATACAGCCCTAAGTTTCACAGGAAAGCTTTACTCTTTTATAACCCACTCGTCGCCTTCAGATTTAACAAGACCCTTGGCCGCTAGAAACTCCAACCTGCTCAAAACCTCATCCTCGGTCATGGGTTGCTCTTTTAGATCACCACTCTCCCCGAGCTCGTACCACAGATCCTCTATGCTTATTGTTCCAAAGTGGGAAATGATATCCAGGATAATTTTATCAATTTTCACTAAATATTTTCTCTCATTCATAAAGGGTTGTTAATATCTGCAACTGCAAGCAGCGATCCTTAATTTGAGACGGATTTAAAGCCCGGCTTTGCCTCTCACGGCCCTCCCAGAACTTGAGGCAGCTTTCAACTTGACAGGAGAAACAAAACCTTCCGGCTTCACCGTCAGCACCGAACAATCCACCTGCTGAAGTACGTTTTCGGCGGTGTTGCCGATGAAAAAGCCCGCCACGCCGGTTCGGCAGACCGTACCCATGACAATGAGATCGATTCCGTGTTCGGCGGCCAGATCGGTGATCAGTGCAGCCGGATCACCTTTTAAAAAATGCAGCCGGTGATTCAGGTTTTTCAATGAGTAATTTCCTATAAGCTCTTCAAATCCTTTCTTATGAATAGCCCGGGTTTGATCAGCCAATTGATCGAGCGTTTCGCCGGACATCCTGCTGCGAACCCCCACCAGGTCATCTCCCCGAAAATTCCAGGCATGCACGATGTGCAGTTCGCTTTGCTCCATTTTCGCCAGGGAGGTGGCCAGTTCCATGATTTTGATATTGAGCAGGTTCTTCTCTTCCTCGGTACAGATAGGATCCACGGCCGCCAGGATCCGATGGAAGCGTTCGCGCCAGGTCGGCTTCATCACCCAGACCGGACACGGACACTTACGCATCAGGTGCAGCGATGTGTTGCCTAACAACCGGCCCTTCAGCCTGTTGCGGCCTCCGGCTGCCATGATCACAAGATCGTGCTTTTGTCTCAACACCAGTTGGATGATTTCCAGAAACGGCGTTCCGATTAGCACGGTGACACCAATACGAAGTCCTTCTTTACGGATGGGTGCCACCAAGCGCTCCAGCTGTTTCTGCCTTTCTTGGATGACACGCTTCTGTATCTCCATAGGCGTTATTACGACTATAAGCTTCTGCATGTCGCGGGGCAGTTCTTCGATGACGTCCACTACCACTAATTGTGCCCGATTGGTTTCGGCTATAGACGTTGCCCTACGAAGGATCGCTTGGTCGCTTGTTCCCCGGTTGGCAATTAAAAGAATGTTTTTAAATCGTTTCACGGCACGGGTCTCCTTTTCACTAATAGATAGCAACAGACATGCCAGGCAAGCGTTGACATGCTGGAAATTTCACCGCCTTGCGCTATGTCTTTGTTATTTATCGAAAAAACATGATCAGCTTTGACTTGAAAAAAATTTAAAAAGGCTGGATCAATAGATAAGTTTCTGCTGACCGCAAATGTAGAACTCCCTGTTCTGATAATCGTGAAAAATAAGAACTTCTTTTTCTGATTTTGAAGTGTCAATTCGCTCCAACCGTGGCTCGATTAGTTGGATTCCACAAACTTAAAACCTGATCGATATAGAAATAAATGCACTTAGATGTTGATATCATATCGAAATTCGCTCTCCCGTTGGAAGTTAATCCCGCAATTGAATGGCTCTCATAACCTGCCCAATACCTATGGCACACGTTTTGCTCATTTAGTTGGGCGATAAAAATCAGCGAAAAAGAAGAAGATCTCAACGCCCGGCATATAGAAGCCGAATCGTACCTGGATAGAATTTCAGAAAAATTCCATGGTTTCACCCAATCTTGGTAGGGCAAAATGAGTAGAATAAAAACAATAATGGTGGCTGTAGATTTTTCGGTATATTCATCGAAGATTTCTAAATATGCCAGAGGGATCGCATTGGATTTAAGAGCGAAATTAGTATTTGTCCACGTTATCAACAAACGAGACATTATTGCCATCAAAAATATGACGGCTCATAACTTAAAAATCTTGTCAATGGATGATTACATCGGAAAACTAAAACGCGAACGTACTGAAAAAATGCAGAAATTGATTAGAGAGACAGACTGTACCAATATCCCCCACAAAATGGAGATTCGTACAGGAATCCCCTTCATCGAATTAATAGATTGCGCCGAAGAAGAGCAAGTCGATATCGTCGTTATGGGGGCCAAAGGCCGCAGTGATCTGGCTGGGTTTTTGTTCGGTTCAACGGCGGAAAAAATGTTTCGCCGCTGCCCGGTCCCGCTGCTGAGCATACGAGAAAGAGATATTCAAAAGGGTGGTGGGGCGCTTCTACGTCCCCTTTACGTTTCGCCTGTCCCTTGAACTCTAATTTACTGGAGAAATAGTCTTTGAAAAAAAATGATATTCTATGCTGTTCGTTTTGTGCTAAAAATCAGAACGATGTCAAGAAATTAATTGCCGGGCCGGCGGTATATATCTGTAACGAATGTGTCAAACTGAGTGCCGGTATCCTGAGTAAGGAATTGCCGGCACAAAATGTTGTAACGCCCCGGATATCAACGCCACAGGATATCAAGAACAAACTGGACGCCTATGTGATTGCACAGGAATCGGCAAAAAAAATTCTTTCTGTAGCGGTTTATAACCACTACAAACGTTTGCTGACCAGGCTCAAGAGCGAAGATGTGGAAATTCAAAAGAGCAACATTCTGCTGATTGGTCCGACCGGCAGTGGAAAAACCTTGCTGGCGCAAACCCTGGCCCGGTTTCTCGATGTACCCTTTGCGATGGCGGATGCCACCAGCCTCACCCAGGCAGGTTACGTGGGTGAAGACGTTGAAAACATCATTCTATATTTAGTGCAAAATGCAGATTATGATCTGGAACGTGCCAAACGCGGGATTGTCTATATTGATGAAATCGACAAGGTTGCCAGAAAGTCCGAACTTCCTTCCAGGACGCGCGATGTCTCCGGTGAAGGCGTTCAGCAGGCCCTGCTTAAAATTCTTGAAGGAACGATGGCCAGCGTACCGCCCAAGGGAGGGCGAAAACATCCCCAGCAGGATTTTTTAAAGGTGGACACCACCAACATACTCTTTATTTGCGGAGGAACCTTCACCGGTCTTGAAAAAATTATCCAACGCCGCCTGGGCTCAAAAGTGATGGGCTTTGGGGCTAGAATCGTGTCGGATAACGAACGAACCGCAGGCAATCTCCTTAAAATGGTCCAACCGGAGGATTTGCTGCTCTACGGATTTATCCCTGAATTTCTTGGACGCCTGCCCGTGATTGCCCCCCTGCATGATCTCAGTGAGGAAACTCTGGTTCGGGTATTGACCGAACCTCAAAATGCCCTCATCAAACAATTTCAAGAACTTTTCAAAATGGCGGGGGTTGATTTAAGTTTCACCGTCGGCGCGCTCAAGGCAATTGCTAGAGAAGCGATAAAGCGTAAATCCGGGGCCAGAGGCCTGCGGGCAATCATGGAGGGTTGCCTGCTCGATATCATGTACGAGATCCCCTCCATTGAAAATGTCAAAGCGTGTGTGGTCAACGAAGAAGTGGTATTAAAGCGTCAAATGCCAATGTTGATCTATGAATCCGTGAAACAGCGAGCTTAACCGGAAATTGCCTAAATACGGAGAGAATCAAAATGGTTGGTTTCATGCAACCCCTGGAGGAGAAAAAACCGCTGGAAGACATCCCTCAGGATCTACCGATATTACCTTTGCGTAACACCGTTGCCTTTCCTTTCATGATATTACCCCTGTCAGTCGGGGTGCCGCGTTCGATAAAATTGGTTGAAGACACCATGCACGGTAACCGACTGGTGGGTCTGGTTGCCAGTAAAGATCCGGAACTGGATGAGCCGGTGCCGGGGCAGACCTATACCGTGGGCACCGTGGCACGGGTACTACGGGTGGTTCGCGGATCCGATAAAGATTTGCAGATGGTGGTGGAAAATCTAGAGCGATTTAAAATCCTTCACTGGCAAAAAACAGAGCCGTACCTGCAGGCCCACATAGAGCTTGCACCGGATCTGGTCCAGTCCGACATTGAACTGGACGCCTTGGTGCACAGTTTACGGGAGTTGGCCAAGCAGGTCGTCGCCCTCATGCCCAATTTACCGGCGGAAGTCGGCAATTTTCTGGATCAGGTGCAGGAGCCACGGTATCTTTTCTACATGGTGACATCAAACTCCCGTATGGACATCGCTGAATGCCAGCGTATTTTAGAAATGGATGATCTCAAAGACAAATACCGCGCTGTGATCGCGTATCTGACGCGGCAGAAAGAAATTCTGACCCTCGGCCAAAAAATTCAGTCCGATGCCCGTGAAAAAATGGGCAAGGCCCAGCGGGAATACTACCTGCGCCAGCAGTTGAAAGCCATCCGTGAAGAACTGGGCGAAGCCGAAGAGACCACCGAGGAGGCTGTCGAGTACGCCGCCAGAATTGAAAAAGCCGTTTTACCGGAGGAGGCGAAAAAAGAAGCGCTTCGGGAACTAAAACGCTTAAAAATCATGGCGCCTCAGGCTGCCGAATACGCCGTGATCAAAACCTATCTGGACTGGCTGCTGGACTTGCCTTGGGAGGTGTTGAGTGAAGACCGTCTGGATATCAATCATGCCCGCACCGTGCTGGATGAAGATCATTATGATTTGCAGGAAGTCAAAGATCGCGTGATCGAATTTTTGGCTGTGCGCAAACTTGTGCTTGAGCGGGGTCTGGAAACCAAAGCAGGTGAAGATGAAAAAGCCGGTGAAGCCATGGGGGCCATTTTGTGTTTCGTGGGTCCACCTGGTGTCGGCAAGACCAGTTTGGGACAGAGCATTGCCCGGGCCCTGGGGCGCAAGTTTACCCGCATGAGCCTGGGAGGTATGCGGGATGAAGCTGAAATTCGGGGCCACCGTCGCACCTACATCGGTGCCATGCCGGGGCGAATTATCCAGGCCATCAAACGCGCCGGTACTCGTAACCCGGTCTTTATGCTGGACGAAGTGGATAAAATCGGCACCGACTGGCGCGGCGATCCCTCCAGTGCGTTGCTGGAAGTGCTCGATCCGGCCCAGAATCACGCCTTCCGCGATCATTATCTGGATGTGGACTTTGATTTGAGTGATGTCATGTTTATCACCACCGCCAATCAGCTGGAAACCATCCCGGCGCCGTTGCGCGACCGCATGGAAGTCATTCAATTAGACGGCTATACCGAATATGAAAAAATTCACATCGCCCGCAATTTCCTCATCCCTCGTCAGTTGAAGGCCAATGGTCTGCTATCCGAAGAAATCAGCCTCGATGCAGACGCCCTGCGCAAAATTATACAAGACTACACACGCGAAGCTGGCGTGCGTACCCTGGAGCGTCAGATCGGTTCGATTTTCCGGAAGATCGTGGTCAAAATTGCCGGCGGTGACATCACGCGTCATAACATCACCACTCAAACCGTGCGTGAATTTCTTAAAAAAGAAAAATTCGAAGCCGAGATTTCGGAAACTTTCGAAATCCCCGGTATCGCCACGGGTCTGGCCGTCACGGCCACCGGGGGCGACATCCTATTTATCGAGGCCACCCGCATGACAGGGAAGGGCAAACTGATCTTGACCGGACAGTTGGGTGACGTGATGCGAGAAAGCGCGCAGATCGCCCACAGTTATGTGCGCTCCAAGGCCCGACAGCTGAACATCGATACCGCTGAATTCGAAAAAACAGAGGTCCATTTGCATGTGCCGGCGGGTGCGATTCCCAAAGACGGCCCTTCAGCCGGTATTGCGATGGTTACAGCCATCGCCAGTTTGTTCAGTGGCCGGCCGGTGCGCGGCGATGTCGGCATGACCGGCGAGGTAACCCTGCGCGGAAGAGTGATGCCCGTTGGTGGTATAAAAATGAAGGTGCTGGCCGCCCACCGCGCGGGGCTGACGACCGTGATTTTGCCGCGCAGAAATGAAGGCGATCTGGAGGATCTGCCCGACGAGATTCGGCGGACGATGACCTTTGTGCCGGTGGATCAAATCGACCAGGCGCTGAAGATTGCATTGGCCGCGGAAAAGGGGCGAAAGTAGGGCGGCTAATGCAAAAACCCCTGATCCAGCTATCCAATGTCTTCAAAAAGACAGCTTGTCTTACGAGTTCGAGCTAAATTAAAGACGTAGGATGCAAAATGTCATTTAATCTGGATATATGGAAACTGCTGGCCGGACTCGGCATTTTTCTGTTCGGGATGCTTTTAATAGAGGAATCCGTAAGGG
>JASFFJ010000298.1:0-8985 GCA_050124355.1 Desulfobacterales bacterium
GCTCATTTTTCTTTAGTCGAATCTCATCCGGTTTCCGATACCAGGTAGGACAGAGATGGACTTCAAATACATCGTCGCCCTCTCTCACATCTAAGGCGGTTGCCGGCGACATGCCTGGCATTGGAACGACCTCCTTTACGCGTACAACAGAGGCCCTGATCTTTTCATATTCTCGAACATCGTAGAGTTTGTTGTAGGGATCGTCTATCCCCCAGCCTTGCATATCGCGTTTTTCTCCGGCAGGGGCATAACCAATCCCGATGGCAAAAGACAGCAGGATAAGAGTCGTCATCTTAATTAATCGCTGGAATCTATTTTGCATTCTGTCCTCCTATGAGCTCAATATTGATTAAAATCCGAATTGTCCGACATAACCAATTGGGTGAAACGGCACCCAATCGATGATGAATATGGGTTCCCGTAGCTGTGAGCTGTGTGCTCTTATCAACCTGTTACGATGAACCTGAAACCATAGTATTATACCTATTAATTGGGAATTTGCAACCATGAAGGTCAATATATTGGATTTTGGATGGGGTTACCAATACATATTTTTCCCCGATTTTGTTGAATCTGGTACTTGTAGATTGTCGCCGCTATCGACGAAATTGTGGGGACTGATCAAATCGGATTTAAAACGAATCGGCAGGGCATAAAATTATATTGACAACCTAACCTCCTTTGGTTATTCGATTTATTATCATTGGTTACTGTGATCCGGTTTCATCTGAAAATTTTGGATTAATCATCGAAATGGGGATATCGTATGCCGGGAGTAGACGGACGGGTGGCGCTGGTAACGGGTGCAGGGCGTGGCATTGGGCGGGTGACGGCTGATCTGTTAGCGTCACGCGGTGCACGGGTAATGGCCGTTGCGCGCAGTGAGAATGAATTGCAAACGCTGGGCCTGGACTACGTTGTGGCAGATTTGGGGACACCTGACGGCTGTGCACTTGCGGTGGAGGAAACACAGGATCGTCTGGGACCGATTGCAATCCTGGTGTGCAACCACGGTATTGGATCGGCCCATGAGCAGGTGATCTGGGAACAAAAGCCTGAGCTCTGGCGGGAAACGATGCGCATCAATTTAGATGGCCCTTATTTTCTGTCACGGTTAGTTGTCAAAGACATGATTGAACAGGGTTACGGCCGAATTGTGTTTACGAGCTCGACCGCCGGACAGGTGGCGGAGCATGCCGGCAGCGCTTACAGCAGCTCAAAACACGGTCTCCTGGGCCTGATGCGTTCGGTTGCTCAGGATGCCGGGCCGCATAACGTGACTTCCAATGCGGTACTGCCCGGCTGGGTGCGAACACAAATGGCTGAGATTTCGGCTGACGCCGAAGCCAAGCAGCGTGGTATCAGCCCGGATGAGGTGTGGGCAGAAAGGGCTTCGCATTATCCGGTGGGCCGAGTGGTGACGCCCCGGGAAGTGGCCGAGGTAATTGCCTTCCTGGCTTCCGAGGAATCCAGCGGCGTCAACGGGGAGGCCATCACGGTAGCCCTTGGAGGTATATGGTGACAATGAAATCGGGGACGAGTGGCTCGACCATTAAGAAATAAATATTTACAACCTATATATACTATCAAGATTTGATATCAGTCCTTCTTGGGGCCTCCAAAGCCCATACCACCTGCAGGTGACCTGCAGACCTTCGGCTAAAGAATATTTTAGAGTGAATAGTTGTTGATGATGACGGAATGGTTTGAAATGTATTATTTTGGAAAGAGACATACAATTTACTCTGGCTAAAAATTAAGGGATCATATGGTGATAGCTGGTTTTGAAGCGATAAAGCTATTTGGGAGTCTTGATGGAAGCCCATACGATTCTAATGCACAACATCTTGTAATTACAGGCATAAAGCCTTCTATGAAGGTAAAATAAGGATCATAAATACCGAGTAAAAGCTTTAAGTCAGACGCCTAATACCGTAGGATGACAATGAGAACAACCCTTGATTTGCCTGGGCAATTATTATCTGAAGCCATACTTTTAAATTGCACAAAACGCAAAACAAGGTTAATAAAGCCGACGCAAAAAACCCAACGGATGATTGGCGGTGTTAGGTAGAAAGCCCCGAGTTTTTCCGCGGAAATTAGGAGCTCCAAAAAGAATAGGAAGGAGGTCAACAATGAAAATCATGATCACGGGGGGGTATGACGAGTCGATTGCCGACACACCCGAGGGTAGCGTTATCATCGAATTCGCCAAGAAACTCGCGGCGCAGGTCATTCTTCAGAAGCACCAATTGCGTTGCGGAAATTTAAGCTCGCTAGATGAATTGGTAATCGGCGCTGCTTGCGATGAAGCGGAAAAAAACAACCTCGATTCCGATAAAGTGGTGATTAGCTACCACCCGAGGGGACAAACCCCACGTACGTCCCGCGGCGGTGTCAACAGCAGTGCCATCGAACGTTGGAACTCAATAGATGGACGTAGGCTAGCCGTTCCAGAGCCCATCTATCAAGCCGATGTGTTGATATTGCTGGGCGGGTTTGGTGATGCATCCGGCACCTACACGGCGGCGAATTGGGCACGTCAAATCGGTACGCCGATCTTGCCTGTGGCGACATTTAACATGGCGGCAAGCGGTATATTCAACGATTTGCCTGATACACATGAGAGGACCAAGATTACTGGTCTTGGAAAGGATGATCTACAACTATTGACGAGATCAACAGCAAAATTAAAGACAGACGACGATATTCAACAATACGCTAGGCTGGTTATTTCTTTGGCAGAGAAGGCTGCGTTATCCCGTGAAGTATTCGTTATTATGTCGTTTGAAGAAAAGGATGACTTGCAGGACTATAAGGCTGCCGTTGAAGAGGTGTGTAAGGAGGCCGGTTTTGAAGCTATCCGAACAGATTCCCGTCCCGCTGCAAATACCCACCAGATCATAGATGCGATCCACGATCATATCCAAACCTGTGGTTTCGTCATAGCGGACCTGACAAATGAACGGCCCAACGTATACTACGAGATCGGCTACGCGATGGGCCTTGATAAGAAGCTCATACTTACCTCGAAGAAAGATGAAAAAGTGCACTTTGATTTGTATGGCTACACTCGAATTGAGTGGAGCGGAAGCGTGAATCTAAAGAACCAGTTAAAGCCAGTTGTGAATGAATTTGCACGTTCTTTCGGGCTATTGAATAGTTGACGCAGACGTGTTCGAGTTTTCTTTGGGCGGCCGGCACAAAAGCAAAAAAATGTAACTAAATAACGGTAATGAATATCAGAAATATTCGGAGGCTATCATGTCATTCACACTCGCAACATTCAATACATACTGGTTATTTAACGAAACAGCTCCTCTTGCCCGATGGGCTATAAAGCTTCCAGAAGGGGGGATAAACAAAAAAATAGAACTAACTGCAAATGCTATATTGGCGATTGGACCCGACGGGCCGGATATCATTGCTTTGCAGGAAGTAGAGGGAGCTGTTGTTCTTGAGCCTTTACTGGTTAAACTGCGTGAGAATAACCCCGATTATAACTATTTTTGGTCGAGTGACACGCTAGACCCTTTTACCGGTCAAAATGTTGCAGTTGTATCAAAATTCCCAGCGGCAATAAAACCTGTAACGAGATTAGACCAGACAACAATTAATTATATTGATCATCGCGAAAGACAACGAGTGGGTAGTTTAGGTAAATTTCTGCGCGTAGATATAGAAGTGGATGGTCAAGTATTATCGTTGTTTGTTGCTCACTTAAAATCACGACGTGGTGGTATCGAGCAGACCAGATTTCTGCGCGATGCACAAGCGCGTATTTTAAGACGTCTGACATTACCTCGAGTTGAACAGGGAAGCTCTCGGTCGCCATCATTTGTTGCAGTGGTTGGAGATTTCAACGATGTACCTAAGAGCTCTCCTCTTGATATAATCCAGGGTAAAAGGGACCCAAGCTACAATCTTGAATCCGCCACTCGGAGCATTGATGAAGATGATCAATGGACATACAAACACGGCAGTAAAAAAGAACAACTCGATCACATCCTACTGAGCAAATTTACAAACGATAGACTGTTAGAATCAGGATTTTCGAGAATCGATGATGAAATATCAGATCATGATGCAGTGTGGGCGACAATTGATTTATCCATTCCTCCCCCAACCTAAGTCTTTAAAACCATCCTTTTAGTGGCAAGGTACGATTAGGAGGCGAAGTATTTAAGGAATTACGCATAAAAACAAATGACTTGAGCGGCGATGGGGTAATTATTGACGATAGCATAGAGACGTCTGACCAGAGAAAATTATTATAGCCCCTCGAAGAGATCAGTTAATTACCGGTTTTCAACGAAGAATCGCAGCGCTTCCTAGCTCATCGGCAATAAATTTGAGTCGTTAACCCGCCATGCTAAATGTGTCGCTTTGGAAGCAAAAACCGCTTCTGCTTTGGTCATAAGAATATTTAACCGCTGATCGCCTAAACCAACCACGAAACGGATCTTGGCTCCCAGATAGACTTGCGCTAACACCTTGACCGGCACGGCAGCATCAAACTGGCTTGCATTATCAGTCAGTTTCAAATCCTCTTGTCTTAGCATCAGCAAATATTCTCCGGTTTTATCCGTTTCCAGGGGCGGAACCGGTATTTTATGGCCATTGGGTAAGATTGCCTGCCAGTGACCATCTTGAGAGTGTACTACGTTCACCGGGATGAGATTGGCGGAGCCCATAAAATCGGCCGCAAACGGCGTCTTGGGATTTGAATATATCTTCTCAGGCGTACCGATCTGTTTAACCCTCCCTTCAAGCATTAGTACGATAACGTCAGACAGGGCCAACGCTTCTTCCTGATCATGGGTCACAAAAATCGTGGTCAGACCAAGTTTGCGGTGAAGTTCGATTAACTCAATCTGCATGCCGGCCCTGAGTTTGGCGTCCAGATTGGATAGGGGTTCGTCTAATAAAAGCAACCTGGGCTCTGCAATAATCGCCCTGGCCAGTGCGACACGTTGCTGCTCACCACCACTGAGCTGACGCGGGAGACGATCAATTTTTTCTTCAAGCTGTACTAACGCCAGAACCTGTTTGATCTTATCATTTTGTTCTCGATTCGTTCCAATTTTATTTGCTTTGAGCGGAAATCTCAGGTTGTCTCTGACGGTCATATGGGGAAACAAGGCGTAGCTCTGAAACATCATACCCAGCCCCCGTTTCTCGGGCGGAAGCATGGTAATGTTTTGGTCGCCGATCAATATATCTCCTTGGGTAGGCCGTTCTAGTCCGGCGATTAGTCGCAGCAGCGTTGTCTTCCCGCAACCGCTCGGCCCAAGTATCCCTGCGAAGGCACCATCGGGTATCTCAAGTGATACACGATCAACGGCGGCATTGTTAACAAATTTTTTGGTCAGGTTTTTAATCGTCAGACGGGCCATGAGTTAAACCACCTTTTGAATGCCTAATATCCTTTCGATGATAAAAATTAGCGCTACGGTCAATATTATCATGATGGTTGACACCGCTGCGATGGCCGGACTCGTTGAAAATTCTAATTCACTGTAAATTCGAATGGGTAGGGTCTCAATTCCCGGTGACCGGATGAACAAGGCGATCACGGCATCGTCAAAGGAAATATTGAAAGCAAAAAAGGCGCCGGCGGCAATACCTTGACGACATTGGGGGAGCACCACCTTCCAGTATCGCAGTAACCAATTTGCGCCCATGGTTCTTGCGGCTTCTTCAAGAAATGGATCGCTTCTTGCCAGGACGGCGGACACGGTTCGAATAACGTAAGGCAGGGTGATGACCAAATGACCGATGACCAATCCAAAGAAAGAGGGTTCGAAGCCTAAGAGGCTGATAAACATTAACAAACCAATAGCAAAGACAATCGCAGGCAGAATTAATGGTGAAAGAAACACGCCGGACAGTGCTTCACCACCACGAAATCTTAGGCGAGATAATGACAAGGCAGTCATGGTACCGATCGTTACGGATAAAATTACCACAACCCCCGCCAGTTTAAAGCTGGTCCAGGCAGACTCGCGATACTTCTCAGAATGAAAAACCTCGGAAAACCATTGTAAACTGAACCCTTTCGGTGGAAAACTCATAAATTGGCTCTCGGTCACAGAGGAAGCAGCCACCATAAAAAGCGGAACGACCATGTAAACCAATGCCAAAAGAATCAAACCCCCGGCGATCAGTTTGGCTGAAAACGGTACGCCCTTAACCATGCCCTCTCCTCATGAACATCGTATAAGGAAGAATTATCAGCATAACCGCTAACAGCAGGATGACGGATTCGGCCGCCGCAAATGACCAATCCAATGTAGATGTGATCTGCTGATAGATTGATCCGGCGAGAACAGGCAGTCTTAACCCGCCGACGAGCGTGGGGGTGATAAAGGAGCTGATTGATAGCGCGAAAACCAGAAGCGATCCGGAAACAACGCCCGGCAAGCTCAATGGGAAGACAACATGGCGGATGGTACCGTAAAAACCGTAGCCAAGGGTGCGGGCGGCTTCTTCCAGGTTTCTGTCTATTCTGGAGGTCACACCAAGTAACGTCAGTGTCATGAAAGGCAGGAGCACCTGGACCATTGCAATTACGATCCCTGACTCTGTGTACATCAGGCTGAAATCCGGCCGCACCAGCTGAAGCGAACTGAGTACTTTAGTCAACGGCCCTCCGCGGCCTAGTAGCACCAACCAGCCAAAGGTTCGGATAACGACACTGGTCATGAGGGGCAAGATCACTAAAACCGTAAGCCATAAGCGAATACGAGGCGAAACCCGACTCATAAGATATGCCAAAGGAAATCCCAGGATCAGACACAAGGCAGTTATAATGAGTGACAGCCGTAACGTACGCTCGCTAACCGACCAGAAATAAGAATCTGTGAAAAACCGTAAGTATTGACCGAAACCCAACTTCGTGGTCCCATCGATTTGCTCAACCAAAAAGCTATAGCTGCATAGGTAGCCAATGGGAACAAAGAAAGCGACCAACAGCACCACAACACCAGGTACTAGTAATACAAATGGTTCATAGTGGGTTCGCATCTTCTTTGTATCTGCAGCAATCTCGACAAACGCTCAACTTAGGTCATACTAAAGTTGAATAGGAGATGGCCTGCTCGGCGGCAGTTGTGTCGCCGGCCATCCGGCTAAATCACCTTGAACGACCAGCGACTCGAAGGTTAATAGGTAATTAAGGTTAACGTGCAATCGTTCGATTCCACTCGTCCGTCCATGCCGCTCTGTTGGCATTTATTTTTATCGGGTCAAATTTGACCAGCTTGTCGATATTTTCTTTGCCGTAAATCACCTGTCCGGCCAGCTCTGGAGATAGTTTGGTTGCGCGATTGGTGGGGGAGTAGCGTAGTGCTGCGGCCCACCCGGCCTGTGCTTCAGCACGGATTGAGAAATCAATGAATTTAATGGCTAAGTCGGTGTTGGGTCTTCCTGCAACTGCATTTACGGTAATAAAGACGGCCGGTGTGCCTTCTTCAGGAAGCAGGAATTTGATCGGAAGTCCTGCCTTGGTTAAAGTGTGTGTGTAGTCCTGCGCATAGGGCGCAATCCATGCATTGCCCTGAGCAAAATTTTGTTGAATCTCCGGTGACTTGGAAATAATGGTGGAACAGGCGAGCAATTTTTTTACCGCTTCAAGGCCGGGCTTTATGTCGTCCAAAGATCCTCCATTCGTCTTATTTAACATCAACAGTCCCAACAGACCGTAGGTATTGCTGATATCGGTGAGGAGTATCCTGCCGCATAGCTCCTTACGGGATAAATCTTTCCAACCGATGGGGGCTGGAGATACTTTATCCGTATTATAAAGAATCCCAAAGGCTGCAATGGAATAAACAGGCCCGCGGCCTTGTTCAATACCATCGACGGCGAATGGATACATGTCTTTGTGGTTGCTTAACTGTTCCGGTTTAATGGGAACCAATAACCCCTCTTTGGCAGCAATTGCCTCTTGACCGCCTGAAAAATGGACGATATCAAACTGCGGTTTATTCTTTTGAGCTCTTAACCGGGCAAGGGCATCTGCCGAATAGGCTGTGATGATCTTAATCTTACAGTTGTACTTCTGTTCAAAAGGTTTAATGACGAGCTCAAGGTGCGCTTTTTCATAGGCGCCACCAAATGAATTAATAACCAAAGTGGTTTCCGCAAAAGTGACTTGAGCGGCTCCAAATAAAAAGAAAAATCCAATAAGTCCTGCAATTATTCTTTTCATTTCATCCTCCCTTTTTTATTTGGTTAATGTTTACCAAAAGGTTCGGTTACGCTTTCAAAAATCGACCGATTTCCAATGTCTTGGCGCCTGAAATCCGAATATCTGCGCACGCCTCTGCAAATGCCCCCAGATTATCGGTCATACGACCAAAAATATTGCAGGGTGTCCAGCCCAATGGGCCGTTGATGCGACCGCCATTGGCATAAAACATACCGATCTCCCACAATTCGTCCGTCAGTCCATACATCATATTCTTGCCTTGATAAAACCAGAGGCAATCTCCCGCTGAAGGGTAACAGGTCTGGTTTTCAGGTGGAATAGCCCTTGGATCGAACGTTTGCGCCGATTTCGGCAACCCGGTCATAATTTCGGGTCCTGCAAACATGGCATGCATTGCCTGCACTCTGATGGGTTCTTTTAATGCCTCCCAAAGAACTGAGCAGGTCTGAGGCGCGTATTCTTCGTTGAGGGTCACAAGGCCTTGAATTTCTTTTTCTGTGAACCTGAAATAGAGTTTTTTAGCGCTCATGATAGACTCCTTCGAGAATATGTTAAAGGGAACCAGGATCGAATTGTCAATAATTTATCTTAATTGATCGACCTCATTTTCTGACTAGCTGTTTAAAAATCGTCAGAAGGTCAAATACCGCTTCTCAATATATATCAGCGGTTCATAGCCGAACAAGGCGTTTAAATGATGCATGAAAGCATGACGTCCTTGTTTCTGCCATAAATCCGTCACGGCTTGATTGACCTGTCTGTAGAACGTTTCA
>JASFFJ010000299.1:0-8982 GCA_050124355.1 Desulfobacterales bacterium
ATCGGTTTTTTTTGAAATAATCGTGATGGAGTCATCTCCTAATTTACGGACGAGTTCCTGTGAGACCGCATTAACATCGTGTATCGCGATATTCCAATGCCGCCTTTTACGGTGTTAACATATTCTTCTATCATCCCGTGTTTTATTGACACACCGCCGACAAAATGATAGCCGTTAACTATAGCCTAAACTGATCGGTTCCAGGTTCAGGGTTGAAGGCTCGGGTTACAACTGTTTGAAACTGCATAATATATTGATCAAGATCCGGGATGCCCGACTTCCCCCATAGGATGAAACGGCGCTATTAACACCTGACGGCTCAATTCCATTAATAGGAGCTATTCGGGAGTATTTCAGCCCTGAACGTTGAATCCTGAACCGCTTAACCTTGGTATAAGATACGCTTATCTCATTACCTCAGAATGCTCAACTCAGGTTCATGAACCTGGCGACTGATGCGAGGTCCTATGACTCGTTTTCTGAATCGATTCTTTCGTGCTGTAAAACTAGAAACAAGCCTGTATCAGGAGATAGTAGAAGATGTCGGGGCGATAAACCAGGCTCTAATTGTCGTTTTAATTTACAGCATGGCATCCACCTACGGGACTTTTGGCAGAACAGGTGCTACCGGAGTCAATATCGGAATGATCACAACCCTGTTAGGATGGTACGTTTGGGCTTTCTCTACTTATATCATCGGTGCACGATTTTTGCCTGAAACAGGAACCAACCCTGATCGAAAAACTATCATGCGGGTATTGGGTTTCGCCAGTGCGCCCGGGGTATTCCGCGTATTGGGGTTTATTCAGGGTTTTGGCCTCGTAATTTTGCTGATTGCTGCCAGCTGGATGGTCGTGGCTGCAGCGATTGGTGTCAAGCAGGCCCTGGGTTATGAAAGCACCTCCCGCGCACTGGGTGTTTGCATCCTTGGCATGATCATTAGTGCCGTCTTTCAGGTAATAATGTTTGTTTTACTATTTTCAGCATTCGGTGTAACTGCCGGATAGACTTATAGCGCAGAACGGTAGCTGTCTCTGACGAAAAGATGTACCCATTTTATTCTTGAAAATATATGATCATTTACCTAAAAAAATACCTTCTGCCTATTCTTTTCATAATGCTCTTTGTGTCGGCGTCTCATTGCAAAGTGGTCGTTTTTGACCATGTGACGAGTGTTCAGAAACCGATAAACATCAAAGTGTTAACCAAGGCTGGATTCTTTGCTGCGGGTGGGCGGATGGTAGATATTTATTTGGATAACAAGCCTCTAAAAAAAATATTAACTGGTGGCGATGGTTATGGTTACTTAAAATACATCCCACGGGAAGCAGGACTAAAAAAAATAACCGCTCACTCGGTCAAGGACAGCGCCTCCGGACTCATCCTGGTTATGACCGAAAACGAGAAGGCAATTCTCATTGATATCGAAGGCGCATTTAAAAATAGTGTATTTTCAGATACGATCAGAGAACGAAGCCAAAAGGCCGTCAATGCACTGAGCGAGAATTATAAAATCATTTACCTGAGCCGGTTTTTAGGGAGGGGTATCTCAGGAAGCTGGCTGAAAAAAGAAAATTTTCCCAAATCTGTCATTATCCGCTGGCGTGGGCTAACATCCCTGAAAAGCATGGAAAAAAATGGTGTAAAGATTCAAGCTATAATTGGTTCTGCCGACGTTATATCGACCGTATCGGAAAAAATAGAGAAGCGATTTTCCTTTGAGAAAACCAAGGACGGTAAAACCGTAAAGGATTGGAATGAAATCTTAAGGCTGCTGGTGACTTCCCCGTTGTCCCATCCCAATGAAGATGAATGATCTGCGCTAATATTAACGTCTTTTTTCAATCAAACTGCCCTCCCTCCCCGTATGGCTGGTAAATTTTTGGGCCTGCAGTGGGGGGCCGAATACGACTACTCCGATTCCACACCGGCATATTTACGAATCGTGCCATCCACGGCAACACCATAAACGGAGCCATCGCTGCCGACAACAGCAGATGATAGCCTGTTTCCTTGAAAATTGGTATCATGAGCCCTTGTCTTGAGACTATAATTTACGGTCAACATTTCGGAAGTTGAAACATAAATCCGATTAGCGGTGACAGCAGGTGATGAATGCGTGGCTTTTTGCAACTTAAATCTTCGTGGTGATTTGTCATCCTGAATCAGGCTACCGTCCAAGGCGTTGAGTACCTGAATCCGATCTTTTGATACGACGAAGAGATACTTTTCGCGAGCAGCTGCCGGTGTGGCGAATACAGCCTGTCCGGCATCATATTCCCACATTTTTACACCTGTTTCCAAATCGTGGGCCGGCACTTTCCCATCCTGTCGACCAAATATCATCAAATCATTGGGTGACACCATGGTGGAGGAATGCTTATCAAAGTCGTGCTCCTGGTACCAGAGCACAGACAATTCAACCCCATTCCATTCAAAAACGCCTAAATTGCATAGATTGTCCGCAATGGCAATCAGCGGTTTTTTGCGACCGGTTACAACCGCTACAGTTGGGTCTAAGAAATGGTCCGATAGTGCAATATTGTCTTCGTCTAACTTGACGGGAAAAGCGCTGACCCACTGCCAGGTCTCTTCCCAAAAAGCTACCAAGCTCGTGGTATGGTTCAAATTATCAAAACGACAGGTCCCCAGCGCTTTGCGATCAAGCAAGCTTGCTCCGTATTCATCATCACGCAGCGCAAAAAGTTCACCCCGGATATTGTTGCTCACGTCAACCGACACGTACACAAAGATAAAAGTATCGTTTCCCATGGTGGCAACCTTGGGTGATCCGGAGGTAAAGCCTCTATCCGGAAATGTGTAAGCCCATTTGGGATAACCGAATTGATCAATTTTGTGAAGGGTGCTGGAAGCTGGTTTATCGTCCATCTTACGACTGGTGATGACATATATATAGCCCTCATTCGATACCGAAGCAGATGAAACGATGCGGGTCTCCGAACCGACCGAGCCCAAAGAGATTTTCCACTTTTCGCTCCCATCTCCTGACCTGAGCGCGACCAACATTCCGTCGGAGGTACCGATATAAACGACCTCTTTATTTTGTAAATCTTGACCGATTACCGGCGATGCACTGGTTATTTTATAAGCATTGGAAGTCCAGCTGGAAGAAAGCGCAAATCCGCTTTCTATCCCCCGGAAGCCCTGGTTCGACAATCCGCCATGGAAGTGTTCCCAGGTCGAGGAGTTGCTGCCGGCACAGCCGGAAAAAACCACCAGAGTGCAAATAAGAGACGCAATTCGCATTAGGTTGTTCATGGAGATGTCCTTCCCAAAAATCGAATGAGTGAAAAGCGCACATTCCCTCAGACTTACGACTAATATATTCCAAATTGAGTGGATTAATCAAGCCTGGAATAGTCTTTTGCTGGTTTAATTTAAGTTGAGCTATTTTTTGAGAAGAGATGTGCCCATATTCTGCGAAAAATCCGCGTTATGATGGATGGAAATCGGAATTAAAAAGCTGGATGAGAATTTACGATGAGTTTATGCCACTAACAACTCGAGGTATTTTGAACGCTTTTGACAAATTAGTTTCAGATTCATGTAGTCGGTCGACCAAAACTATCGACCGACTCAGAGTGCCCCAATTTGATCAGCCCATGTCTATGAATTCAGACGTCAGATCTTCGCGCAAATCGTTGTTCAGTGATTCGATCTTAGGAAAAAGCTCTGTCAGAATTTTTTTTGCATTTTCGACGTTGTTGATCGCTTGCGTAATTTTCTGAATTTCAGATTTGGTCAGGTCAATCTGTTCTTTGATTTCGCCAATATCTTCACAAATAAATTCGAATTCTGTAATGACCCTATAAAAATCTTCTGATTCCATATTTATTCCCCTTTTTCTGAAATTTTCCCCCGAAAAATTAAAAATCTAAATTAAATTCAAGAAGCTATTACAAATTTCATCATTTACCTTAATCATGGGGGGTATCGGCATTATACCGCCAAAGCTTAAGTTTTTTATGGCTTGACAAAATTCAACGCATGTTGCAATCAAAGCAAGATCTGAGTCTAAAATTAGTCAATAGATCATATCAAAGGGCTACTCCAAAATAGGTATCTACCATGCATTTAATCCTATTTAAAAATTACAAATTTTTGGGATTCGCATGAATCCTGAAACAAATAAAACAAAAATGAATGCTGATCTTGTTGAATTGACAGCACAACTGTGCGATCGGGTCGATGGTCAGATAGAGATCGACAAACCTCTGGCACCATTTACTTCTTATAAAATCGGCGGGCCTACCGCCATCTGGGTCGCCCCGGATACGAAAGAGGGAGTGGGTCGTGCCCTTGAAGTCATCCACGATAAAAGAGTACCCCTGCTGGTTCTGGGTAGGGGATCCAATCTGCTGATTTCGGACCATGGTTGGGAGGGGGTGACCCTTTACCTGGGCGAGAATTTTAGCGGCTGGCGATTTGATGACCGGCAGGCGAAGGTGCAGGCCGGCACCCTCTTAATGGATTTAATTCATGCGGCGGTGCAAAATGGCCTATCTGGTTTGGAACTACTGGCTGGGATTCCCGGGACGGTGGGCGGTGCATTGTGTATGAATGCCGGCGCGTTCGGACGGGAAATTGGACAGGTTACCGTCTCTGTCAGTGGCTTCAGACGGGATGGCAGCGCTTTTTGGGCCGAACGCCACAGAATTAACTTCGACTACCGGCGGGTACCGGAACTGGATAAAGTGGTCATTACCTCCGCTCTTTTTCAATTCACGGAAAAAGATCCCAACGCTTTAAAAAAACGCTTAGAAGATATTCTCGCGCTGCGCGCCGGAAAGCAGCCCCTCAGCTATCCTTCCTGCGGCAGCATTTTTAAGCGTCCGGCAGGGTATTACGCAGGCGCTTTAATCGAAGAAACCGGTTTGAAGGGAAAGCGCATTGGTGGAGCCATGATAAGCCCCAAACATGCCGGATTTATTCTAAATGTAGATAATGCAAACGCCATCGACGTCTACGCTTTAATTCAACTCGTTGAAGCGAGGGTCCTTGATCGCTTCGGGGTCCGGCTTGAACGGGAAGTTAAATTAATCGGAGAATTTTAGAAATTGCCGGACAAATGGACGCTCACCCGTTTTTTTATACCCCTTGCTATCCAGGCAGCCTCCCAGGCATTAAGTTATCCTTTGGTAGCCATGGTCGCGTCACGTGGTCCCGGCGGACCACTTAACCTGGCTGGCCTGGCCCAAGCAATTACCGTTATGTTTTTTCTTGGAATGATCGCCATCAGTTCTGTTACCACAGGCATGGTCTATGCAAAAACACGTGAAGGATATCAGAAGTTTCGAAAAGTTACCCTGATAACCGCTACGGGGGTCGTGGCAATCCAGGCTATCTTTTGCATTCCCATTCTGTCGAATCTGCTTTTTGGTCAACTTATCGGACTGCCACCAACAATAGAGCAACCTGCTTCTACCGCATTCATGATCAGTATTCCGCTGCAATTTTTATTTTTTATGCGGCTTCCCTATTTTGTGGTCATGTACCTCGGCAAAGCCACCGGAAAGGCCAGCCTGGCGACCATCATTCGCATCCTCCTCACTGCAATGCTGTCTTTGCTTTTTTGCACACTGGAACTGGTCGGTCCCATCTGGGCCGTCGTCTGTCTTACCATTCCGGTTGCAATGGAGGTTTTGATTTCCAGGATATTTGCAACTCCCTTCCTTAATTCCCTTGAATTCTGTCCCGAGGATCCCCCTGGCGCAATGGAGATATTTAAATTCAATCTTCCGCTGTCGGTCGGCGGATATTTTCTTTCAGCCTCGGCCGTCATCTTGGCAGCTTTTATCGCCCGTACACCCGATCCGGATCGCATCCTCCCGGTGTATTACCTTGCATTGGGCCTCGCCAATCCAGTGGCATATGCGGCGACGCGCATCCAGACCGTTGTGCTTGCATTTCCGCCACATTCGGCAAGGGATCGTCGGACATTTCGTTTTTGTCTGGGGGCCGGCGCCGTCTTGGGCGTATTACCATTGATTTTTATTCTTCCTGGTCTGGCAGAATTTTATTTTATCAAATTGCAGAAATTGGGTGCTCAGGATCTATCGCTTGTCAGATTGACCGCGATATCTCTGATTTTTTTCCCATTCAGTGTTTCCATACGGGCTCAGAGCGAGGGCCTGGCAGCCTGGTTGAAAAAGCCAATAACCGTTCTTACGGGGCATGCGATGTTTATGGTTACCATCATTGCAACCGGTTTTTTGCTGCTTTTTTTTGGAACACCAGGTTATTTAATCGGTCCGGTTGGACTGACCCTGGGTAGCCTGGCCTCTTCGGTCACCATGCGAATAGTGCTGGATCGGGTAGCGGAAAGCGGCATGCCAGTGGGGCAGACAACCACTTCAGTTGGACAGATACGGTAATTTAGGTTAATAGGGGTTCAGGGTTCAACGTTCCGGGTTAAAAAACCCAGAAAGTTCGTATTAGAGGGATACTTTATTCATCTGGCTATAAATCCGGTTTACTCAATAGCATATGGTACATGAGCCAGATTTTGATTAATATTAGGAGCGGTATTCGACCGTTGTAACCTCTGAACCTTGAACCCCGAACCCTGGACCGCTCATTTTATAAATAAAAAAGTGGGTTAACCCGAAGTGAACTAAACTGCTTTTTAACCTTCTTCCCAGTGAATACACTCCACCGGGCATGTTTCCATGGCCTCTTCGATGCAGTCTTCGGGTCCGCCTTCGGGCATGATGACTTCCGCTTTCTCTTCCTCCTCGTTAAATGCAAACACTTCCGAGCAAAGCTCGACACAGCTTTCACAACCAATGCATTCATCGGCGTCAATCACAACTGTTTTTCCCATTTTCGATCTCCTTGAATATTCCGTTTTCGTTTTATCAAGATTTGCATATTGCGGGATTAAAAATATCTGATAGACCTGAGCGCAAATTTTCCATGATGCTGTGAACCTCTAAGATCGTTCAGATTATAGAGGCACACAGCTCAAACTAAGCTTGTTTGCAGAATAATCAAGTTGCCTTTTTCAGTTGACAGCGCATCAACAAAATAATAGTTGCAATAGTCTTTGCCACGATAACGGTGTTCCGGGGAACCATCAATGAGTGCCAAACCCGATATCCAAAAAAATGAAAAACCGGATGTCCGCACCAATCGCTTTCATACCGGAAAAATTCTGGCACTGTCCATCGGCCATTTTATCCATGACGTCTATTCCAGTTTTCTCTCGCCGCTTTTACCGCTGTTGATAGAAAAACTGTCCTTAACCTTGACTCAGGCCGGTTTTCTCTCAACGATTATGCAGCTGCCAGCGTTACTAAACCCTCACATCGGCGTATTGGCGGACCGCATCAGTGTCCGCTATTTTGTCATTCTGGCCCCCGCCATGACAGCTGTCCCGATGAGCCTTATCGGCGTCGCTCCCAGTTACAGCATCCTGCTACTCCTGCTATTCATTACCGGTATCAGCGTTTCCATTTTTCATGTGCCTGCGCCGGTGATGATTGCGCAATTGTCCACTTCCAGAAAGGGCCGCGGAATGAGCTTTTTCATGACTGGCGGAGAGCTTGCCAGGACCGTCGGTCCCCTGGTGGCGGTGGCGGGTGTTTCCCTTTTAGGCCTGGAAGGGTTTTATCCTGTGATGATTTTTGGATTATTTTCAACAGCTTGGTTGTACTTAAAACTTCGGGATGTCCCGGTTGGCGATGTTCACACAAAACGCAATGTGTCAGCGCTGCAAACATGGCGCAAGTTACGCTACATCCTTTGGCCCTTGACATTGATCCTATTTTCCCGCGGATTTATGCACGCCGCTATGACCGCATTTTTACCGACCTACATTAACCAGGAAACCGGTAACCTCTGGCTGGCAGGCATTGCATTGACGTTGTTTGAAGTTGCCGGAGTGGCCGGTGTGTTGACGGCCGGATCTATGAGCGATCTGTTCGGCCGCCGCAAAACACTATTGGTTTCTCTGATCGGCGCACCGCTTTGCCTATTTGTTTTTACTCTGAGTGGCGGCTGGTTTCGTATCGCCGTCCTGCTCGTTACCGGATTTACGCTCTTATCTACCACACCTGTCATGCTGGCTCTGGTTCAGGAACACGGCCGGCAAAGTCCGGCATCAGCCAATGGATTGTTTATGATGATTTCCTTTATCGCCCGATCGGCGGTGGTTGTCGTGGTCGGGTTCATTGCCGATCGCATCGGACTGCAGGCCACCTATCTGATCAGTGCTGCCATGGGGCTGGTTGGTATTCCGTTTATTTTTAAGTTGCCGAAAAAGTGACTAATCGAAGCGCTCTTCCTTCCAAGGATCAGCACTGTTGCTGAATCCGGCACTTTCATAATATCCCGGTTCGTCAACGTCAGATAGTTTGATTCCCTTGAGCCATTTGACACTTTTATAAAAATAGCGATCCGGTACCAGAGCGCGAAGGGGGGCGCCATGTGCTTGGGGAAGCTTTTGGTCATAGAAACCATGGGCCAGGATCACATTGTCTTTGAGGGAGTCAGCGAGAGGAATGCTGCTGGTATAGTCTCCGGAAGCCTCAAAAATGATGAAACCGGCGGTATTTTTGACCTTCACAAGATCTAATATCGTTTTCATCAAGATGCCGCGCCAGCGAGAATCCAACAAGGTCCAACCGGTGACGCAATGGACATCACAGGTCAGATCGATCTGCTCAAGCGCCGTCAGGTCAGAAATATTCAAGGTCATTGGTTTCTCGACCTCACCTGTGATTTTCAGATGCCATTCTGATAGGTCTATCTTCTCCTGTTGGGTTCCCATGTTAGGCAGCGCTTTTACGGCATGCTGCCCGGGAGGGATCCGCGGTCTTCCATCCGGTCTGAGCTGAGCTGCCACGGCCCGGTTGTCAGAATCCATCAATTTAACAAATACACCCGGTAAGCCAATTGATACCACGGTTCCTCCGGCAGACGCTATGAATTCACGGCGGGTTATTTTTTTGGCTATTTTCA
>JASFFJ010000300.1:0-8973 GCA_050124355.1 Desulfobacterales bacterium
CATGCTAAAAACACATATATTTGATGGCTACAGGTTATATTCTCATGACTGAAAAACCGACGTACGAAGAACTGGAGCGCAAAATCAAGAAATTGGAAAAAGAAGCGCGTGAGTATGTACGCAAGGAACGAGAATTTAGTGCGGAACGAAAATTGGTTGATTACGGCCATATGAAGCGCACAATTAGCTTGATGAAAATTAATGAGGAACTGAACATAGAGATTAAAGAAATAAAAAGTGGTGACAAAGAGGAGCTTGAACAGATTTCTCGTAAACTTAGGGGAAGAATCAAGGAGTTAAACTGCCTCTATGATATATCAAGCTTTCGGGCAAGTAATGACTTTTCCCTGGACAGTATTCTTCAAGAAATGATTGATTTCATTCCACCCGCTTGTCAGTACCCTGAAATTACCTGTGCTCGTATTATTTTTGATGGCTATGAGTTTACAACAAAAAACTTTATAGACACCAGCCGGAAGCAATCATTTAGCATCAATGTACACAATAAACAGATTGGCGTATTAGAAATTTGTCATCTAAAAAATCAAAGAGAACTTGAAAAGAAACCATTCCTTGAGGAAGAAATAAGCTTAATTGGTGCGATAACTGAAAGTATTGCCAGGCTTGTCGAACGAGAGTGGGCGGAAATAGAAATAAGAAAATGCCGGAACAAAATTGAAGAACTCATCAAACAAACTCAATGAATTTTACCCTGCAAAGTACGATTCGTTGAGGATCTCGGAACCAACGGGTCTCGTCGATGATGATACCTTGCTTTGACTTATTTTTTTTCTCTAGAATTCAATTACCGGCATTTACCGCAGCTTCTATCGATTCATCCTGGCTTTTTCTTGAGAGATCTTCATAATGGTTGAAAGTTGCCTCATTCTTTATTAACTTCATAGTAGACTTCATTTATTATTGTAAGTTGCTTTTTATATTGTTCGGCTTGGATGCTCGCATAATCATCTGCAAATGTAGGCAGCGTTACGCAGATCAAAATGACCACAAATAAAATTCTTTTCATAACCCTACCTCTTTATTTGGATTTCTGCTTTCAAGGTATTGCTCAATTCCGATAAAATTTAAAGCATTATTGTTACCTTGTTGATAAGACTGAAAACACTACCGCCGCCCTATACTTGCGGATTTTCAACTTTATCCTGGAATTGTTTTGGATCGTCTTCAGCTATTTTTTTGTTTTTATCCAGCCTGCGTTGTCTTTTTTGTTCTTGTTTAAGCTTTCTTGTCAATTCTTTCTTACGTTTTTTAACTGAATAATGTGATTTCGCCATATAGTCTCCGCAAAGGTCTTTAATCTTGATTGTGGTGCAAAGAATAGGAAATTGACCAGGTATTTTTCGGGTTTAAGATCTTGTAATTATGGATATGACCGAGTCTGATTCAACAGAAACAGAAGGGCATCCCTCACTAATCGAAGGATGCCCTTTTTACATGGAAGCGATAATTAAATTACGGTGACATTGGCAGCGGCAGGACCTTTTTGTCCTTGCTCTATGTCAAAGGAAACTTGATCGCCTTCATTTAGAGATTTAAAACCGGCCGAGTTGATTGCTGAATGATGAACAAACACATCCGGTCCGTCTTCCTGCTCGATGAATCCAAAACCTTTGTGGTTACTAAACCACTTAACAGTTCCATTAGTCATAATAACATTCTCCTTTCATAATTATTTCAACGTTGCAAACTGGAGGATGCCACTGTGACAAATGGATTGTTCCTACAGAAAGAAACTGCTCCGCTTATGTACGGCGGGACTTGATTGATTGTTTACAGCATAGCGCTTCTTTAAGCCAATAGCAAGCGATTTATTAATCTTTTATTCGGAACTCTCAGATTAGACTATATCTGCAATCTAAGCAATGGCCATTTGTAACCAGACATTCGGCTGAAACCGAGGTTCTTGATTATATCACTTATTATAATTCCCTCCGTCTTCATTCGACGCTGGGATATAAAACTCCTCTGGAATATGAAAAAAACTATTTCGAAAAGTGGCTTAAATTTATGTCCGTTTTTACTTGACCATTACATTTTGCGTCCGGTGTACTCTCTTGGTCAGGCGAATCATATCTGTAAAATTTAACAAGAATATCTTTTACTGCCTATGACCCAAGTAAACACTTCCTCGTACCGTTATGGCCCTCATAAAATCGCGCCTCAATGAGGTTTTTTTCCGGGTCTTCAAAATAAATTGACGTCCCGGTACCTTGCGCACCCCATCGTAGAACAGGTCCTTCCTTTGTTTCGACATTATTAGCCTCAAGTCGCTCCTTAAGGCTGTCCCACTCCTCCTTTTTCAAGGAAATGCAGAAATGGTTCAAATTTTCACGTCCCTGTCCAACCTGAGCGCTTTTCTGCCACATTACTTTAGGAAAAAGGTCGATAATTGTATCCGAATTAAGTCGCACAGACGGGAACGGCACCTTGCCCGCGCGGTATTCCTGAAGACGTTCCGTCGGCATCTGTAGTACCTCGGAATAAAATGCAATCATTTTTTCTTCATTTTCCACGTTTAATACTATGTGATCCATCAAATATTCCATATTCAATGTCTCCTAAAATTCATCGAATTTAATTTTATCGATATTTATCTCTGCCATTAACTCAAATATTTCTCTGGGTTAAAACTTGTCAATATATGTTTTCTATTATTAGCTGCCGGTCGCTTCAGATAAATTGAAACACGAACGACAACAATTCAGCTGAGATTATTACAGATAGAATTTGGATACATTAAACACGATAGGAAATCAATCGTCTAAAAAATCTCGGTCAATTCAAGCACCATCGGCGCACTCTAACTCGCCGAAGGATTTCGCTACGTAATACATCAACTAATTCGCATCAACGATAGGATCAAAATGTTAAGATTTGCTGAACAAGCCTAAACCGCCCGGCCATTTTAGGTTTCCCCGGCCAATGCAAATGTCAGCAACCAAACCGGAGGTGGTCAAAACATTTCACAGTTTTATAGGGTAATAGGGTAGGTGATATTTTCACTTATTGATTGCCCTGTAAATCATTGCACCTGGATTCAATATTGCGGAACTGTGCGAGAGAGGTCAGGCCAAATGCTAAGGATGTCACTATTAATTATCCGAAGCCGACCCTGTTTATCGACAGAGACATTGGTGACGTTGGCCTCGATTGCAGCCTTCCCCGAAGATTTGATAAACGCCTTCTGGTTAAACAAAAAACTATTTTTTGATAATTTCGAATTGTTATTTCAGTGGTAGTTTTTATCTGCACACCCCTTAGCAATTGTATTTGCCATGTGATACCCGGTAAGCATGGCAATTGTTAAAAAGGCACACTTAACTAAGATCCATATGTTTGTAGCATTTCCATTGTAGTACCCAATAATCGTGACTAATGAAAGTCCAGCAAGCACTGGCATGGCGGTTAATAGCATTACGGCCCTTCGCTCAATGGGGTTCCTGGCAGTCCAAGCAAGAAGCAACGTCCAACCAAGCATCATGGATGCACCGACGCCCATGGCCAGTCGAGATGGAAGATCTGGATTAAATTTTGGTGAGGAGATAGCTAGGCATTATCCAGGTGGCAGCATTTTTTTCACCATGATGATGAATTGCGCCACTATCGGTGATGCGCTGGACGCATTCGTCCGCTAAGCTCCCGTTGTAAACCAGCGGCAACTCCGTCTCGATGGTGTAACTGTTGCCGGAGCTGGCCTTGATACCCTCGAAAAGCGCTGTCAGGTCGATTCCCGCTTTTTTTCCCAACATAAAGGCCTCGCCGGCAAGTATCAAATGGCCCAACGCCAACAAATTGGTGATGACTTTGACCACACTGGCGCTGCCCAGGGGACCCATATGGAGTATTTTTCCGCCGATCACCTCTAATACCGGCAACTGTGCCTCAAACACCTTTTTCTCGCCGCCGACCAGGATCGTGATCCCGCCTTCCTTTGCAAGCGCCAGGCCACCGGTCACAGGTGCTTCCAGGACAGCGGCGCCTTTGTCAGCGGCGATGGCGCCAAGACGCTTGATTTCTTTTTCACTGGTGGTCGACATATCGATCCAGGTGCAACCGGAGCGCAGGCCGGAAAGCACCCCCTGCTCACCCTCCATCACCGATTTGACCTGAGGAGGGCCGGGTAGCGAGGTAATGACGGTATCCGACGCCTCGGACACCGCACGGGGGTGTCCCGCCCATTGGGCGCCGGCGGCAACCAGATTGTCACCGGCTTCAGGCCTGAGATCGTTTATTATCAAAGAGTAGCCGGCTTTTACCAGATTGGCCGCCATGACCGATCCAATATTTCCGAGTCCGATAAAACCTAGCTTCATCGTTTGTCTCCCGTAACGTCTTCTTGCAGGTTGTTCATGAAAATCAATGACATAATATGTGCTTTGAATACTGGCTTCTTTGAACCCATCATTCCGCGATTCCAACATTCCATTATTCCAATTGGGAGCGTAGCGAACTAACTTGATTTCAGTCGGCCGCTGCAATCACCTCGATTTCGACATCCAGGTTGTCATCAAGACCGGCGACGGCAACGGTATTACGAGCCGGCGGATCGGTGGGGAAAAACTTACGATAGGCCGTATTCATCTCCTCTTTATGGACCATTGAGGAAAGGTAAACATCACATCGCAATACCTTATCCATGCCGGAGCCGGCAGCCTCCAAAATAGCTTGAATGTTGCCCAGGATTCGTTCGGTCTGCCGCGTGACACTGTCATGAATCGCTTTATTGGTGGCAGGGTCTTCCGATGTTTGGCCGGCAACGAATATAAGGTTGCCGTACTTTATGGCTTGAGAATAGGGTCCGGAATCGGGCGCTTTGTCTGTGTAAATGACTTCTTTTTTCATCGTTTCACCTCTTTTATTTGGCAAAGAGTTTTTGGGGAAACTCGATAAACTTTTCACATCCGGTTTCGGTTACAAGTATGGGTTCGCTGCATTCAAATCCATAAGCTTCAAGCCAGATCCCCGGCATAAAGTGCAGGGTCATTCCCGGTTGCAAAACAGTTTTATCCCCTGGTCTGAGGCTGATGGTATGTTCGCCCCAGTCCGGTGGATAATTCAGGCCGTATGAGTATCCAACTCGCGACGGCTTCACAAGGCCTGTATGTGCGATCGCCTTGCGCCAGCGTTCTTCGACTTCTTCGGCCGTTACGCCGGGTCGAATGAATGTTAGCGTTTCTTGAAGTCCGGTGATGACATCGTCTGCTGTTTTCTGAAGATCCTGCGGCGGCTCACCCAGGTAGACCGTGCGGGACAGGGGCGCATGGTACCGGTACCTGGCGCCACTGAGCTCGAGCAGCACAACATCGTTTTTGCGGTATTGTCGGTCCGGATCAAACGTCAGATGGGCGGTTGCGGTTCTTTCCGCCGAGGGCATGATCGGAAAAATCGCCGGTGACGAACCGCCGAAGGTATCCGTCCCGGCAATCTGGGCAGCCGAAACCTTGGCGGCGGTATCCTTTTCCCAGACACCGACGTCGATTTGATCGACGGCGGTTTGCATGACTTTTTCACAAATCTGGGCCGCCTGTTTCATATAGATAATCTCGGCCGGCGATTTTACCGTTTTAATCCAATTCACCAGATTGGTTCCATCCATTAGAACAGCGTCCGGAAGTTCTTCTAAAAGGGTGAGATACATGCGGGCATTAAACCAATATCCGTCCATCTCCAGGCCGAATCGCTTTTTATCCAGCCCCTTTTGCCGCAGTATATCCGCCAACCATCGCATGGTATGGGTGTAGCGGGATTGCACGAATTCGTCCGGATACCCATGAATGCAGTCATCGGACAGCCAGCTTGTAATCCTGGCACCGTTGGAATCCTGTTCGCGGCCGAACCAGAACGGATCCGGTGCATCCAGGGAAACAATGACGCCCTGATGAACATAGAACGACCAGCCATCGTAGCCGGTCAGATAATTCATGTTGGCCGGATCCGTTACCAGCAGTATCTCCATGCCGCTTTTGTCCATTCTCTCTTTCGTCTTTCGGACCCGCTGGTGATATTCTTCTTCTGAAAATATTAATTTCTTGCGCATGTACCAATTCTCTAATTCTTATTGGCCCACTCTATGTCTTTCAGTACTGCATCCAGGACTTCCTTTGCACCTTCACCGCCCATCTTCAGATACTTTTGTCGAAGTGGTTTTGCCTTTTCCCTGAAAACGGCAATTTCTTCATCCGTCAGCTCGATATATTTCATGGACGGTTTGGCCTTCATGATCATCTGTTTGCGTTTTTCGTTCAATTTAGGTTCGAAATCGAAAATATGTTCATTGGCACCTTCGATGGCAGTGCTTATCAAAACTCGAATATTATCTGGAAGGCCTTTAATGAACTCATGGTTGGCGGCAAAAGTTCCGATAAATGGCAATTGATTAGCTTTGATCATGTAATTTTGGACTTCATAGAATTTCATTTCCTGGATGGCGAAAAAGGGCTGTGTTTCAGCATGAATCCTACCCAGCTCAAGGTTTAAGTAAATTTCCCCATATGGAACGGTCATAACGTATGCGCCGTAAAGACGGTAAGCCGTGATGAGAAACGGAGAGGACATCACTCTAAAAGTAATACCTTCGAAATCCGCAGGTTTGCGCAACGGTTTATTGGCGGTCCATATCTGCCAGCCTTCTTCGATAATAGACAGAAGTTCCAGCTTGTTTTTGCGGTAGTATTTTTGAAGGGTTTTATAAGTGTTTGGTCCCTTACGCAGTATTTTTTCAAGGAGCTTGAAATCCGTTGGAAAAAGATAGTGAATGGAAAAGACCTGAACCTCGGGGATAGTGGAACCCAGGTGTCCGGGGGATTGAAAGGCGAATTGGAGATCTCCTTTTTGCAGAAGTTTTGTGATCTCTCCGGAAGTGCCAAGCTCGCCATAAAAATGGATGTTGCAGCGAATCTCGCCATTGGACTTCTCCTCGATATTATCAACGAATTTTTTGGCGTACTCATGTTGCATGCTGCCTTCGATTTCTTCCAGAGCCACTTGCCACAGATATTGAACTGCCGCGGTTCGTCCGGTGAATCCAAAAACTAGAGCGAATACAATAAGCACCAAAATCAGCTCTATTCTTCGCTTCATGTATAACCTCCTTCCGCAGCTAGAAAAAATATAAAATTTCCCGTCTTTTATTTCCTCTTCAGAGATCAACACCCAATTTTTTTGCAAAATCGACTGCCGCTTTGACCGCCTCTTCAGAATCCTTGGAAAAGTCTGTCAATACAAGTACATTTTTATATTCCATGGGCAACTCCTGCTATCCACAATCAAATAATATACGTCTTAATAGCCCAAGATGTTTAAATTGTATATCAAGTTTTGTAAATTTTATGTTTTGAGTCAATTTCTACGTGATACTGGATGCTGTTACTGGGTACTGGATATAAAAGGAATTCTTTTTCGATTAATCCAGCACCGAGCATCCAGAAACCAGCATCTCGGCGCTATGACCTAATAGCTATTTCACCACCATAATATTGGTCGATTTGAGGCCCTGGCTTGGCTATCCCCCCATTGCCAGATTCGGCAAAAACAGTGCGATTTGTGGAAAGGCAATCAAGATTATTGTCGCCAGAATAAGAATCAGCAGAAACGGCAGCGCGTGGCCGATTACCTCAAGGTACGGTCGTCGGAATATGAGCTGGGCGGTAAAAATGTCGCAGCCAAAAGGCGGTGTCGCAGAACCGACCGCAGCCTGCAAGGTCACCAGCGTCCCCAGCAGAATGGGATCCACCCCCGCCCCGACCACGTAAGGCTGAAAAACAGGGCTGAGAATAAATATGGCCACGATGGGATCGACAAACATGCAAGCGACAAAGTAAACAATCACAACGATCGTAATCACCCACAGCATCGATGGGTCGGGGCCGAACAGCGGTGGCAGAAGCGCCTGGGGGATTTGTAAAAAACCGATTAAAAAGGAAAATGCCTGGCCGGCGCCAACCAGAATAAAAACAACTCCCGTAATCACGCCGGTTTGTAGAAAAGCGTCGACGATTCTCTGGAACGTGATGGCCCGGTAGACAATGGTTTCCAAAATCAATGCATATAACACGGCAGCAGCGGCGGCTTCCGTCGGGCTGAAAATTCCGGTGTAGATGCCTCCCACAATGATCACCGGAAACCCCATGACCGGCAGTCCGTCTTTGATCGCGGATATTCGTTCAGCCCGACTCGCCTTGGGCAGCGTACCGACTTTTTTTATCTTGGAGTAAACGTAGCAATATGTGGAAAACATCAGCAGAATCAATAAGCCAGGAAAAATACCGGACAGAAAGAGCATTCCGATGGAGGTACTGGTGGCCACCCCGTAAACGATAAACCCGATACTGGGCGGAATAAGAAAGGCGATATCGCTTGAGTTAATAATTAATCCCAGCGTAAAGGAGCTTTTATATCCTGCATCCAGCAGCATGGGCCGCATGGTGCCGCCGATGGCGGCGACCGTGGCCTGGGTCGAGCCGGAAACGGCGCCAAATAGGGTGCAGCTCGCGTTGGTGGTAATGGGCAATCCTCCCGGCAGATGGCCGACAAAGACTTTCAACATGCGTATTAACCGGCCGGCGGACTCACCGGAAGTGATGATACTGGCCGAAAGGATGAACATCGGCACACATACCAATGCCGGCGGCGTCACCCCGGTGATGACCTGTTGCACCATGGTAATGATCATTTTGGGCGCGAAATCCGGCATGTAAACATACAAGTAAAGGATTAAAGACCCCAGGAGAGTCACCATGAAGGGAAACCCGAACAGTAACATGGTCGCCAGACTGATTCCAAACAGTGTCATATCTGTGCTCCCCCTATCTTTTCATCTTCATACTCGCTTTGTTGATCCGGAGACTGCCAGGGCTCCTTTTCGGTAAAATTTTTAATGATCGTTCGGATATATTGGATACATGCCAGGCCGAATCCGATCGGAATGATCACGTAAAACGTCCATTTGGGTAC
>JASFFJ010000301.1:0-8933 GCA_050124355.1 Desulfobacterales bacterium
CGGAGCTGTGCCTTTTAAAATACGCCAGTTGAGAGCTTGTTTCTGTTGAAATCGGATTCAAGTCTACCTTTCGATTTTGGGATTCAATTCTATTTGAAGGAGATAGGTGTCGCTTTTCACTGTGTTTATGGATAGATAAGTACAGTCTTTACGATGAAGGGCAAATACCATCACCAGCGTCGCCATTGGCCGCAAGCGTCCAATCTGAACATAGCAGAAATTTAATGTGGTTTGATCTCAGAATGTTCAGAGGTAAGCGACGATTTATCTTGCACTGAATCCCTAAACGCTGAACACTCGAGGCGCCCATTGAATACAATGCCCAATCTAATGGCGGTTAGACGGTTTGCTTTCTGCCCTCGTGATGTTTCACAAAGTGGAGCCGATCTTTGATATAAACCAATACCTGGATAGCTTCGTCACTGTCAATATAAATATGAATCTAACGACGGTGACAGATAATGCAACTGTCTGTCCGTTCGAGGTGGCACGTCTAAGAGGTAGCTGTTGCCTGATCTCAGGTAGAAGGTATGGGCAGGGTTACCAGATCGAATTGACCATCGATGAATGACTCAAACAAAATCGTTGAACCATCCGGGCTCCACTGCGGATACATGTCGAAGCCACCGGCGGTCAACGATGTCGATGTCGTTTTTCTCAAATCATACAGCCAAATGGAAGCCGTATTGTTCCGATTCCAGGCCCAGAAGGCTACCTGGTTTCCGTCGGGAGAAAATACCGGCCCACGGTCTCCCAGTGAGCGACCTCCTGCCAGTAACCGGGAGGAAGATGCAGTGGCCGACTTTTTGTTAAGGGTAAGATCGGAGATCATCGCCACATAACTCACTTGATCCCGGCCGGAGGCGTCGTTGATCACTTCTGCTGTATAGACGATATGCCGGCTGTCGGGGGACCAATGGTTCATCTGCACTGATTCCGGTCCATTCCATAGGTAAAGATAAAATTGCCCCTGCTGAAGTCAATTCACGCATTCAATTCATCAATTTATTTATTCCCTAACGAAAAACTAACAAAAAGGGATAATACTTAGGTTCTGAATTTACACAACAATAGAAGCTCGGATTAACGTGAAACGAACCGATGCGTGATATGACTGACTCCGCTCCAAGCTGCAATCGCAAAGCCACCAGGCGGGAGATGCTGAGTTATTTCTGGCTCTCCTCATTGGGGTTATTGACGACAGGGCTTTCCGTGCTCGGCGTATCATTTACATTGCCGCGGTTCCGCAAAGGAGAGTTCGGCGGTATCATAGATACGGGACCGGTGATTGATTTGCCGTCGGTGAACGACCCGCCGAAAAATTACCCGAAGGGCAAGTTCTGGTTGGTGCGTACGGATAGCGGGTTGATCGCCCTATACAAGGCCTGCACCCATCTGGACTGCCTGTTCAACTGGAATTCGCAAGAAGACAAATTTATCTGTCCATGCCACGGTTCCCAGTTTGGACGAGACGGCACGCTGCTGTCCGGTCCGGCGCCGCGTTCATTGGATCGGTTTGTGGTGCAGATCGTATCTCCGGAAGGTAAGGTGCTGGCTGAAACCGATTCCTTCGGCAGACTATCGCTTCCGTCCGTTGAAAATGAGGCGACAGCCAAAACACCGGATGAGGCGCCTCCCAAAGAGGATCAGTCGCTGATCCGACCGTCCGGTGAGGGGCGGCGGATTTCGCCAACTTCGATCATTCGGGTGGATACAAGCCGAAAGATCCGAGGCATGCGGTTGGGCGTGTCGATACAAACAACGATAATACCCCGGAATGAAAGATGTTAGAGAGATCAGGCAACGCTAACCGGCGCATTGTAGCCGGTTTGAGCTTTAGAGAACTGCGATCCATTTTTCGCGGAGAACCGCCGACGGAGCAACCAAATCCGAGGTATCTGGCCCATTTCCTGAGTTTCCTGCTTCATCTGCGCCCAAGAACATACCCTTATGCTACGACACGCTTCACGCATACCTTCCATTTGGGCTTTTTCACCGTCTTTTTCTTTTTTGTCGAAATCATCAGCGGTTTGATTTTGATGCTGTATTACGTTCCCACACCTCAGGATGCCTACGGTTCCATCCTCCGGCTCATAAGTGAAGTCCCCTTTGGGGATCTGCTTCGGGATATCCATCGTTTGGGCGGTGAAGCCATGATCGTCTTTGCTGCGCTGCATCTGCTTCGAACCTTCTTGACCGGCGCCTACCAGGATAAGCGGCGATTTACGTGGGTTCTGGGTGTCGCGATGCTGATCATCACCCTTGGGCTTGCCTTCAGCGGATATCTGCTGCCGTGGGATCAGCTGGCCTACTGGGCTGTGACCATCGGCACCAGTATGGCAGAGGCCACACCCCTCATCGGCCGTCCATTCAATCTCATTTTGCGGGGTGGTATCGATATCGGTGCGGATGGATTGTTGCGTTTCTATCTGTTGCATGTGTTTTTGTTACCGGTGCTCGGCCTCCTACTTCTCGGCGCCCATTACTACCGGGTATCCCGCGTTCATGGTATCTCCCTTCCGGTCCGTATCGAGTCGGGTCATATGCCGGAGACGGTTAAGAAGAAAGCCGAACAGCCGGTGGATTTCATTCCCCATGTCTTTACCCACGAGCTGTTTCTCATCTGTCTGGGACTTTTCTTTCTGGTACTCATCTCTCTGTACTTTTATGATGCGCCTCTTGAGCATCACGCCGATCCGCGCCAGACGCCCCTGGACACTCAGGCACCATGGTTTTTCCTGTGGATACAGGGAATGCTTAAACTCGGGGATAAGACACTGATGGGCGTCATCGTGCCGGCCCTGTTTTTTGTCGGGTTATTTGCTGTGCCTTATCTGGACCGCTCACCACGCCGGATTCTGACAAAACGGCCGGTATCCATGATCATCTGTGCAGGCACCGTCATATCCCTTATCATCCTGAGCGCCGTGGGTACGCATCATTACGGAATAAACCTGCCGCCGGGCGACCGCATTCTTCAAGATCTGGCACCGGAAGAAGGCATCGGTCCCCTGCGGTCGGTGCCGAATGATCAACTGACTGTGGGGATTTATCCGATGGCGGAGACCGACGTTCATTCGCTTCAGCCGGCGCTTGCCGCAGTTTTTTCTAAGTTCAAAGCGAGGCTGGAAGACGCCGAGAGGTTCGGCGGGTTGGAAGATGCCGACGGTATCATGATGATTGAGGATTGGCAGGCGGATTTAAAGCGGGTGACGCTTCGAATCGTTTGGACCGATCGGGTGGACGGCAAACGGAAAACCAAAGAGCGCATCGTCCACCTTCATCGAAACCGAAAGGGACAGCCGGGTTGATGGGAAGGGGTTTTTCGGGAGTGACAGCAGCATGGAAATACATGTGAAGATCTTCACTGGCGCCTCGATAGTCGTTGTGCTGCTTGGATTATCCATCCATGCGGCCATTAATGAAGAGAACCGGATGGACCGGTATCAAGCGATGATTCAGGCCCAGGCCGTTGAGGTCGGGGCCGACCTGTTTGAACTGCACTGCCGGACCTGCCATGGATCAAAAGGGGAAGGTGTCGGGCAGTTGGGCCCGGCGTTGAGCGATAAAACATTTTTCACTACGCGTCTTACCGAAGTCGGTTGGCTCGATACCCTTGAAGCGTATATATTTGCGGCAACGGCCCAAGGTCGATTGATGGCCACCCGACCAATGTACGCCGGTGATGGAAAGACAGCGGTGATGGCACCGTGGCTCGACCAATACGGCGGACCGCTGCGAGAGGATCAAATACACAATTTGGCTGCGTTTGTGATGAACTGGAAACCGACGGCTCTGGGTGAAACGGTGCTTGCCGAACTTGTAGTTCCAAAAACCAATCTCAACGATCCGCGGACGGTCAAGCGGGGCAAACAAGTATTTTTGGAAAACTGCGGCACATGTCATTCGATTCAAGGCATCCACACTGCAAAACAGCAAGGTCCCGACCTGACCGACATTGCGCAAACGGGCGAATCGCGGCAATCCGACCTCTCGGCAGAAGAGTATATCCGTGAGTCTTTCCTCCTGCCCAACGCCTTTGTCGTCGAAGGCTATGATCCGCAAAAACTCGGTTATGGGTGTGGCGGCATTTTAAGCGTTTCCCAGCTCGATGAGGTTACGGCTTTTCTACTCGCTCGGGATAGGTTATGAGACATCCAGGCAAACCGGTTGTGGGTATCCTGATGGTTCTAATGGCCACTTGCAGCATTTGGGTTTCAGCAGCGCAGCACGTCGATCGGGCGGTGTTATCGGATCCGGTGGCATGGGGCGCCTGGCTATATCGAAGCCATTGCGTTCAGTGCCATCGCCCTTATGAAACCGAACGATTGGCATCGCCTTACGGTGACGATATCGAATTGAAAGACGCCATTACAAAAGGAGGGTGTCGCGTCGACTGGGCTAGGCGATACGGCGGAAAGCTCCATGATGATGAAATCGATGCCTTGGTTCGTTTCATGATGAAATGGGAAGAGTTGGACGCACCGCCGCCGCTGCCCGACCTTCCTCCCATTGCCGGACCCGATATCCAGAGGCAGACAACCGCTGAAGAAACAAAACCCGTTGAAGCACCGCAAGCGTCCCCTGAGGATGGTCTTGACAACAATCTGAAAGTGTTAATGAAAAACAATCCCGTGGCTCACGGCGCCTATCTTTACGTTCAAAACTGCTACCGCTGCCATCTCACCTATGAAAAAGCGCGAATGGGCAAGGGGATCGCAAGGGACACGCTGAAGCGAACCATCGTCAACGGCAAAACTTCCACGCAAATGACCCCGTTTAGCCTCATGAAAGGCGGGAACTTGAGAAATCAGGAGATTGAGGCGATTCTTTCATACATCACCATTTGGGAACGGCTGGGCAGTCCGATGGCGCTTCCCGAGGGCTTGATGAAAGCGCCGGAATCCGATCCCGCGGCTCTCATTCCAATTGGCCTGCCCCGGTTTCTGATCATTGAGGGGGATGCCCGCCAGGGGGCTCGATTATATGCCCGACACTGCACCCGGTGTCACGGCATTTTCGGTGAAGGGTATATCGGTCCCCGCCTGAAAAAAACCTGGTGGTCCATGCGGCCCGATCTGACCGTAAAATCCTTTATCAAGCAGGGGGTGCCGGGATCGGCTATGCCGGCCTGGTCCCAGGGTGCCGGCGGATCGCTGTCGGCCAAGGATATCGAAGATCTGGTCACCCATGTTGTCGCTTGGTTAAAGCAAACGCCGGGGGCATAGCACGGCTGGTTTTCCTGAATGAATAAAAAAAGGCCCGGCCACAAAGCCAGGCCTCTTTTTCGAAGGTGCTGGTGAGATTTCACTAATTCAAGGCAATGGCTCTAATGGCGTCATATACATCGGCATTATTGCTTCTGCCCAGTTCAATCCACTTCACTTCCAAGCTCTCATCGGTATTCTGTTTAATTTTAGCGGCATAGAGCGTACCCGCACTCAAATCTTTGGGATTATCGGCCACATATTTAGCCAAAATTACGTCGGTGCCATCGTCACCGCTGTAAACCGTTTTCATGTCAGGCATTACCCGACCCATTTCATAGCTCAGGCGCCCCATGGCATAATGCTTGATCACCTGAGTGGTGGCGATGTCGCCGTTCTGGTCCGGGATCAGTTCCAGCAGCCAGCCGTAATCGTATGGATTCGCCTGTTGGCCTTTGTAAACGGTCATATCCGCCACGTTTGTTTTCCAGCCATCTTTTAGGGCGACGGGTTCATACTCTTCACAGCTCAACCCGGTATTCCACGGAGTAACACTGGCGTTGCAGTTGTTCCACGTGCCATGTACCGCGTCGAAATTGACGTTCTCACCGTCCAGTACATCCCATTGATCACCGTTTTCCTCTATATAGATTTTACCGATGGTTCCCGGGCGGCATTCGTAATTGGTATAGAGGTATCCGCTGGTGCCGGATGCATTGATGGGAAGATACATGTTGCCGTCGGGGTGGTTGCACATGACCTTGAGGGAACCATCCATTTTGTTTACCTGGCCGAAACGATGACCGTAGACATCGGCGGGGATCGGTTCGCCCACACGGGCCAATACTTGGTATTTGCCGGAAGCCGTCTTCACATCAAGGATGTCGTCTCCTTCGGGTACCGGAATGGGGGAGAAATCGTCGGCAGTGTTAAAGCCGGTCACCACACCGACACAGCCGCGATTGTAAGGGTATTTGCTCATGGCCGAGGGATGCTGGATATTGAAAAACAGCGTGCCGTTAGCCGTGACATGCAGACCGGTGATTTCAGCACCAGTGGGCACGGTGGCAAACCGTTTCAGTTCTTTGCCGTCCCACTTCCACAACACGTTGTTCGTGTGGTTGCTGGTGTCTTCCGCAATCCACAGATTCCCTTGGGGATCCGTATAGACACCGTCCGGATTGGCGATTTTGTTTACATCACACCGATCTTTGAACCCTGAGCCGACTTTGGATTTCACGCTTTTGTCATACGCGCCGCCGACCACCGACGGTACCAGTTTGGTAAAATTATAATTGGCATCCAACTGGGCTTCGTAGACGATTCCGCAGTTGTTTTCGGGCAATTGGATATCCCCCTTTTTGTCGCTCATACCTTTGTTGATTTCACTCATGGCGATATACAGTTTGTTGTTGACCGCATCATAGGCCACCCCTTCCATTTTGCGAAATTCAGCGGTCGCGCCCATTTGGGCGGCATAGGCCCGGGTCTCCAAGAAAGCAGCCATGGGATTATTGAGGGAGACCAGAAAATCGTCTCCCGCGGCCAGGACGGTTTGCGAAACCATCAGCATGGTTATCGCGAGGGTTAGAAAAAGAATGAATACGTGTTTCTTGTGCATAAAATCCTCCTTTTCGTTCTAAATTGTTATAGTTGTATCCCATTTTGGGGATCATGCTTAACCAAAACATTCTTTATGATCTGAATATTAGGGAAAAAATAGAATCCGATGAGCGTAGCGTTAAAAAAATATTAAAAACGTGTTAGGCGATGAGAAACCCTTTCAACCGCTGTCTCGATTCACGACCTGTCGAGCAGATGCGGATCCGCATCTTGCTCCGGAAATGTGTCCTTCAAATCGGCACATTGTTCTTTTAGATGTCCGCCATCGCAGCAGGCTCAAGGCTGCGTCAGCATCGTCCCCACATCGAGCAAAATCAGCTCATTATCATCGGCTTGGCCGATGGATCGGCCGGTCGAAAACGGCAGGTTGTTGTCGTTGCCAACGATAATGTGGCGCTCATCGACCATGTCCACATCCTCGATTGTTACAAACGGAAAGGTAAACCTGCCGTCGATCGTGCCACGCAAGGCGACACCCTCGTTATCGGCGATGGTCATCAAATCGACATAGCCGACCTTTTTGACAAAATCGTTTTGCGCGGCCTCAAAATCAATCAAATATACCCGTTTAAACAAGGCCGGCTTATTGAAGCAATCGGAGCGCGGTGCTTCAGGGCAGCCGAGCCGCGGATCTCCCTCGCCATTATCGCGCTCGATGACCAGCCCACGGGTTGCCGAAATCATGTTGAAATCGCCGATATTGTTGCCATTGGTCTCGAGCAGGTATTTCCAGTGGCGGCCGGTAAACTCCTGTGCTTCAATGTTAAATTCAATAATCCGAAGAAATTCTCGGCCATCGACAGCTTCCCAATCCTGTTTAGCAGCATCCCATAGGGGACCTTCGAACAGCGGATAAAGGTATTTACCATCCACAGATGCAGCCATTCCTTCAAACCCCCGACTTCGTCTGAGCTCAAATGAGACCGGTCCCGGTTGGGATGGTAAACTGATACTGTGGTTATCCGGGGAACGGACGATTTTTCCATCGACCACCGTTTCAAAATATGCAACCACACGGCCGGTCACATCGGTAGCAAAAATATAGGGTCCAAATTCATCGCCGAACCAGATTCGGTCGCCGATCGGCTGCATCCCCTCGATATCGAAATCGGCACCGGTCAAATACCGCTTTGCGGTATGCTCGTTTACCAGGCGAAACGGTATGACGCGATCCGGGTCATGAAGGAAAATGGTATCTAAAATTTCCACACGACCTTTCTGCCAATCCGGACGAACCCGGTGAGTCATTAACATCGCGTCCGGCGAGTTCCGCTGGCTGCCAAATCCGTTATCGATCAAGACCATGAATTCGCCGTTGCCAACGTTTTTAATTCCCGAAAAACCTTGAACCGGTTGGCCGACAAAAGGGAGATACTGACCCGTTGTGCGGGGAGCCTCAGCAGGCGCCAGCCAGGTCTTGCCTTCAATGCTGTACAGTCGATCGGTGCGCATGTTCCCCGGGCCGGTGAATCGACCGGAGATCTGAAAAGCCGCCGGTGCATCGGCGGGTGCCGGAACAAAGGTCATTGCTGGGATAACGGCATGACCTGCCAATTTCGCATCGAAGGTTTTCTGATCGGTACCCTCTGCGACGACATCAAGCGAGACTGTAAGCAGCATCAATGTCGTTGCGATTACTGATGTCAGGAAGTAAAACTTCTTATTCATGAATCGTCACTCCTTTCTGAAATGGATGGATTGAACCTTGATTTTGTCAAAATTGGAGAATGATGTCAGGAGATAAATGAAGTGATATTGTTAGAAAGACATGAACTTTGTGTTAAATTTTTATGACCGAAACTGTGTTAACAGGCAGTTTAAGGAGAAGCTTGAGTGGTTGAACCTTTTCCCTAAATCAGCACAGACTAGAGTTATCTGATTTTTATTCGATTCTCAGCATATTTGGATTTTCTTAAACTCTAGCGTTTGTAGGGCATCAGTTGGGGGTAATCGGGGGGAATCAGGATGGAGAAATATTATTTCAAAAAAAAGACGGATCCAACCCAGTCTATATATCCTTCAGCAGTTTATTCGCCGAGGAATTTTCCATCTCATGACGAAACTGTTTCAATGAATCGGACAGCGCCGTTAATTCCTCGGTTT
>JASFFJ010000302.1:0-8926 GCA_050124355.1 Desulfobacterales bacterium
GATCTGTATTCTGTCATCTGTTTACTGCCCTCCGTCATCAAGTTGCAATTCACTTGTTACGAGTTACCGATTTGGCTCCGCATTCCGAATTCCACGATTAGGAGTATTTCATGGCAGATGTAGCCTTAAAAAATATCTACAAATCGTTCGGCAAAACCGAAGTCATCCATGGAATCAGCTGCGATATCCAAGACGGTGAATTTATCGTCATTCTGGGACCATCCGGTTGTGGTAAATCAACCGTTTTGCGTATGATCGCCGGATTGGAAGTCATCACCGACGGCGAGATCGCCATTGACGGCAAGGTGGTCAATCAATTGGAACCGGCCGACCGCGATATTGCCATGGTGTTTCAAAACTACGCCCTTTACCCCCACATGACGGTCTATAAAAACATGGCCTATGGATTAAAAATCCGCCGTATGCCCAAAGAAGAAATTGAAAAAAGGGTGTTGAATGCAGCCAAGATCCTGGAGTTGACCGAGTTTCTCAATCGCAAACCCAGGCAGCTCTCAGGTGGCCAGCGTCAGCGGGTTGCCATGGGACGCTGCATGGTCAGAGAGCCCAAAGTGTTCTTGTTCGACGAACCGTTGAGTAACCTGGATGCCAAACTGCGCGTCCAGATGCGCCTCGAGATCAGAAATCTTCAGGAGGAACTTAAAATTACCAGCATCTATGTCACCCATGACCAGGTGGAGGCCATGACCCTGGGCGACCGTCTGATAGTCATGCACGACGGTTATGCAGCCCAGATTGGCACGCCCCTGGACGTATATGAACGTCCGGCCACAATGTTCGTTGCCGGTTTTATCGGCTCACCGGCCATGAATTTTCTCAACGCGCGCCTGAGTCCCAACGGGGATTCGGTAGAAATACCGGGCAATGTCAGATTACCGCTTGCAAACGGCAGTTCATCCGAGCATGCCGGCAAGGAGGTCATTCTCGGCGTTCGGCCCGAACATTTTAAACCAGCTCGCGACGAGACCGCCACACTGCATCTCACCGTTGACCACGTGGAGCTCTTGGGTGCCGACACCCTGGTTTACGGCCGCTTTGCCGAAGATAAAACCTTATCGACCTTGCGACTCTCCGATGTGCAGCACTTGGATAAAAACACAAAACTGCCTTTGACCTTGCCTCCTGAAAAAATACATTTATTCGATAGGGAGTCAGGCGACCGCATCGGAAAATAGCTTTTTTTTCCAATAAAGGGGCATTACGGCGTGTAATCCCAGCGCTCGAGATGATCTTTTCGCATCTGGTCTTTTTCTGCTGCGCTGGCACCCCAGTTGTCTTTATATATCGCCCCCTCCCAATCGCCATACAGTGGATTCGGGAACACAATAAATTTCCGGCCCCACTCATCCACGATGTTATCAACCTCTGCCGAGCGCTCGGCAACCGCCTTTTTACGGAACACGCTAAGAAAATCGTTGAGATTATCCCCCAGCAGAAGGGCAATCTCATAATCCTTGGCCACAATATCCCGGCGCGGCTGCTTGTCGCTGGTATTGACTCGAAACAAGAGGTGCTTTTCGTCTACAAAGGGTAAGCCAAGTGCCTTTAATTTCTTTTTGGCACCCTCGGCAAAGTCCATTTTGATATTGGTGATATAAAATGTTTCAACGCCTTTTGAATTGGCGTAATTAAAAAATTCAACCGCGCCTGGAATCGCTTTGGCCTGATTGGCCGCAATCCAGGGGCCCCAGGTCTTGGACGAATATCCAAAATCCTGGCCAATTAGCCACGCCTGATACGCCGAGTTGTCAGTAATCGTTTCATCTACGTCGGCAATAACGGCCACGGGCTTGGATCCCGAATAGGACGCCAGAAAATTATCGAGGTTTTGCCGGGCCAGGTTGTAAGTCTGATAACTTATGGCACGGTATTCAGCCGAGGTCTGGACCCAATTGATCGCCAGAACGGACTGATCATTCAGGTCCTTGGTAGTATAGGCACAACCCGTCAGAAGGCCCACGGCAACGATCACCATCACAAACAATTTGAATTTTCCTTTGTTTCCGTTGATCTTTTTCATTGAAATTCCTCCTTTCTTTTTGGTTGGGTGTCCACAAGATATTACGTCAGAACACTCAGGATGCACGGAGACTCTGAGCGGTGGAATCTCTCTCAAGGTGTAGAATTTAGCTGCTAAGCAAACAATTTGCGAGCAACCCGAGATGTCAGTAAAGATCAGTGACCACCAGCGGAGCTGGGGGGTATGAGGATGGCGCTTGGAAGGGGCCCATGCCACCTCTGCTGGTGGCCGCTGATTTTTAACGTCGCGCATTATAGTCTTATGTTCACCATAACGCAATTAACTTTCAATAGTTTTGAACACATCGCCGCAAAAGTGTAGTTGAAATTTTATCTATTGCTGCCGCATAATAATACGTATGTGATAATGTGCCGTAAAATGCAGTCCTGCCGATAATTCCAGGCAAATTGATGCCTATTCTCCAACGCTGCACCACTGTGGGATTGTCTTGCAAACAGGTGATAACTTGCACTATGATACCCGGAACAACGAAGATGGCGTAAACCGCCCTTGGATTCCATAGAAACTTATCACGGGCAAAAGCTGTCAATCTTGGAATCCGAACGATATTTGCCAATTTCAGGGCTCCTGGCCCCAATTGGAAAAACTTCTCTTGAGGCCCTGATATCTAAAGAACCTACAAAATTTGTAGTAAAAATATGCGTACATTCAAGATGCAACAAATTTTATCAAAAATAAATGGCACGATAACCCAGAAAAAGGTATGATCGACGTTCTCTATATGAGTTAGAGACCTGAAATTAAAAAATTCAGAACGATTCGCCCAAATTCAGTTTTATGGGCGCGATTTCTGCCGTTTCTGTTGCATCTGATTTTACGACACATCAGTAGTTCTGAATTTTAGAAAGATATTATTATGAATGAAAAGGTCATCGAAGCTGCAGAAGCATTAAAACTCCAGATTGATTATCAGCCGAAAATTGGAATCATACTGGGCAGCGGTCTTGGCGGCTTGGCTGCTGAAATTCAAAATTCAGTCGGTATCAAGTTTGAAGACATCCCCAATTTCCCTGTATCTTCAGTCGATGGTCATCACGGAAGAGTTGTATGCGGCGACCTTTGCGGCGTGAGCATTTTCGCACTTTCGGGAAGGGTGCACTACTATGAAGGCTACACCATGCAGCAGCTCGTATTCCCAATTCAGGTCATGGCAGCATTTGGGGTAACCACCCTCATTGTTACGAATTCTGTCGGCGCCATCAATAAAACCTACAATCCCGGAGATGTTGTGATGATCAGCGATCACATCAATTTGATGGGAGACAATCCATTATTAGGATCAAATGACTTTGTGGATCTGACGGAGGCCTACAATATCGGATTAAGAAATCTGGCCCAAAAAACAGCAGAAAAACTCGGCATTGCGCTCCAGTCAGGAGTATATGTGGGGTGTAGCGGACCGTGTTATGAAACTCCCGCTGAAATCAGAGCGATGCGCTGTATGGGCGGCGACCTGGTGGGCATGTCCACCGTACCGGAAGTGATCATTGCAAACAGCTTGAGGATGAAAGTGTTAGGGCTTTCCGTGATCACCAATATGGCGGCCGGTATAAGCGCTAAACCGCTTTCACATCAAGACGTAATCGAGACCTCTAATAAGGCATCTCCCACATTTAACGCCCTGTTGAAGGGGGTTATCGAACAGCTACTGTAGTAGGAGGATTTATCATGAACGAAGAAAAATTAAAAAGCGCCCTATTCGAGGAACTGGCCAAATGCGGTTATCAATGCAAAATTATAGCCAGCGATCATATTAACGATCTGCAGTCAGAAATTGAAAATCAATTCACAACGAACGCCAGGGAGAATTTCCCTACTGGATATCGCCTTCGTGGCATAACTGTTTGGTCGGGTGTCTGTATTGCCAAAAAACATGTCCGGTAAACAAAGATGTCAATATATCGGATATGGAAGGCCCCATTTTTTCTGAGAATGAAACCGCTTTTATTTTTCAGGGCCAAACCCAAAATAAGGGTTCGCAACATGCACTCCAAAAATTGGAAAATTTTGATATAGTTAGATATTTACCGGTTCTTGGAAGAAATTTAAGGAGACTGCAGGAGCATTTTTGGATGTGATCATATATTGATTTCAAGAGATATTTTGTATAAAATTGATTGAAACAAGCTCATAAAATAGTCATTTTGGGCCTAAACACGCAGTTTAACGAGAAAGCTATATGGCACGTGCAAATCTGCACCACTTCCTTGGATAGGTCTGACATTTAACTCAAAGATGCCATAATAAGAATCTCTTTTGAAGATCGTACTCGCCTGAAAGTGGTGGATGAATTGGCTTTTTGAGGCACAATAGCGATATGGAATAAACCGCAAATGGACGCGAATGAAAACAAATTGAGTTTTACCGAGCTTGTCAGCTTTATCCAGCATGTGCATGTGGAACTGTCTGCCCAGGCTGGAAGGGCAGTGAATCTCAGCTTGACTCTCCGCAACTGGCTGATTGGTTTCTATATTGCCGAATACGAACAAAAGGGGACGGATCGGGCGGAATATGGAGCCCGGCTTCTGGAAAACCTTTCTTCCCGGTTGGACGAAACCGGCCTGGATGGAGTTGCTCCCCGATCGTTACGCCAATACAGGCAATTCTATTTGATTTATCCCGAGATTTGGCAGACACCGTCTGCCAAATCCCTACAAAGCCTGATTCCGTCTTCAATTCGGCAGACACTGCCTGCCAAATCACCTTCCGATTCGGCTGACACCGGCTCTCGAAAAACTCCTACGACAACCACACAATTTGGCATACCTGCCGCAGAATTGATTCAGAAGTTGTCTTTTAGCCACTTTACAGAATTGATCATAATTGATGACGATGTCAAACGCGCTTTCTATGAAATCGAGTGTATTCGAGGAAATTGGTCTGTCCGGGAATTAAAACGACAGGTAAGCAGCCTCTATTATGAGCGATCTGGATTATCCAAAGACAAGATAAAACTGGCAAAATTGACACAAAAAGGTGCGGAAACCGCTGAACCAAAACTGGCGATACGCGATCCTTATATCTTCGAGTTCCTCGGACTGAAGCCAAAGGAAGTCATGAGCGAGTCGCATCTGGAGGAGCAGCTTCTGGATAAGCTACAGGAATTTTTGCTGGAGCTGGGGCACGGATTCTGCTTTGAAGCACGCCAGAAACGCATACTCATCGGAGATACCCATAACTTCGTGGATCTTGTTTTCTATCACCGCGTGCTTAAGTGCCACGTCCTGGTGGATCTGAAGCTCGAGCATTTCAGCCATGAAAACATAGGCCAACTCAATACCTACCTAAGCTGGTATAAAAAAAACATGATGACGGAGGGAGACAACCCGCCAATAGGCATTCTACTGTGCACCCATCGAGATCGAACGCTCGTGGAGTATGCACTGGCCGGCATGGATAATGGGCTTTTCGTTTCGAAATACCAGCTTGAATTGCCAAAAAAAGAGGATATGCAGCGATTTATTGAAAAAAAGGTTAGGGAAATAAATTTCAATGAATAATATGATGAAAGCAAAATCTTTTACTCCCCCCTGGATCATTGCCCATCGGGGATTTAAAAAGAAATACCCGGAAAACACCCTGATTGCGTTTCAGGCAGCGATGGATGCGGGTGTACCGATGATCGAGCTGGATGTGACCCTAAGCCGCGACCGCAAGCTGGTGGTCATCCACGATGTGACCCTGGAACGTACAACCAATGGACACGGATCGGTCCATGAATATACCCTTGAGGAACTGAAGCAATTGGATGCCGGAAGCTGGTTCCATTCCGATTTTGCGGATGAACCCCTGCCGGAGTTGGGTGAGGTATTGGATCTGGTGGACGGCCGGGTGATCACCAACATCGAAATCAAATCTAATGCCTATGAGCCCCATCATCCAGTCGATGCCATCGAAAAACAGGTTGTTGATCTGGTAAAACAAAAGAAGGCCCTGGATGCGGTCTTGATTTCCAGTTTTAAGGCCGAAATTCTTATGCAGGTGTCTGATATCGAGGAAAAACCGGCCCTGGCGCTGATCTCCTCAGATCCGGCCGACAGCCAAACCATCAAATTATGCCAAGACCTAAAGGCCTTTTCATGGCATCCGGATCATCGCATCCTAACCGAAAGCCAGGTGGAAAAAATGCATGCCGCCGGTCTCAAGGTATTTCCATACACGGTCGACAAATTGGAAGACTATTTGAAGATGACGGCCATGAATGTCGACGGTGTGATTACCAACGATCCGGCATCCGTGCAAAAATGGTCGTCCAACCGATAGACCCAATGATAAATGAGTCATCTTTGCGGGTTTGTGTCTTCGTGGCTCTTATTTTGGCTTCCGCCCGCTTTTGTGACCGGCGTAGTCCAGCGCCGCCCATATTGTTTGGAAATGAATATCCACCGTATCTTGTACGCGGCGCGCGTAACCACCGGCCATGGTAACCGCCGTCGGAAGACCGGCTTTGTAGAGATGTTGCAAAACAAGGCGATCCCGTTGTGCCAGCCCTTCCTTTGTTATGGCAAGACGGCCGAATCGGTCGTCTATATATGGGTCTGCGCCGGCCAGGTAAATCGCAAGATCGGCCCTGAAGTTCTGCATGCACGCCGCAAGGCCTTGTTCGATGGCATTGAGATAGGCGCTATCGTCCGTCCCATCGGCCAGCGCAATATCCAAATCGCTGGTTTCTTTGTGATAGGGAAAGTTGTTTTGGCCATGGACGGAAAATGTAAAGATGGTGGGATCGTTCTTGACAATGGCGGCCGTGCCGTTTCCCTGGTGAACGTCGCAGTCGATAACCCATATATTTCCGGCAAGTCTTTCGGACTGCATGGCCCTGGATGCGATGACACTATCGTTTAGCCAGCAGTAACCCTGACCATGGTCGCTAAAGGCGTGGTGGGTTCCACCCCCGAGATTGACGGCTATCCCCTCGGCCACTGCCGCCCGACAGGCTTCGACAGTCGCTCCGGCAGAATAGTGCGCCCGTCGCACAATTTCCGGTGACCACGGCAAACCGACACGACGGATCTCCTTGGCAGACAATTCACCATTTTGCAGGCGATGGATATACGTCGGGTCATGGGCCCGTATGATCTCTTCATAAGTCGCCGATCCGGGAATTTTAAGATCAACAGTCGGTGCGATCTGACTTTCTTCGATTCGCCTTCGCAGTAAATAATATTTGCTTTTCGGAAAACTGTGGTTTTCCGGCAGCGGAATGGGAAACGTATCGGTGTAATAAATTTTCAATTTCCATCCTGGCTCAGTGATATTTTTCAATTCTTAATGTTTCTGCATGTGTGCCGGAGTCTATTTGAAAGTTTGCCTTATTCAATGCTAATTGTGTAGGATATGCATCCCTTTTTCCCGAATCAACTAAGATATGGCCGCAAAAAGGCACAAAAAGCACAAAATAAAATTCCAGGGATCGTAATTTCGATAGGTTACAATGAATAAAAATCGAAATTCTGACTTTTTACGAGTTCATCAACTAATCAATCAACCAACTATTTAGCCAAACCTTTGAGTAATTCCGGTACAAATTCCCCGGCGTTGGCAGGATCATCATATTCCTTTAGCACGAAATTGGGGACTTGATCCGCAGTTATACCGCGAATCATGGTCGACAGGTTATTGGGCCAGTAATCCTTCTGATATAAAGCAATGACAGAAATCGCCGTCAGGCCGAGCCTCGGACGCAGGTAGGCATGAGCAATTTCTATGCCCGTACCCAGGCTGGGAGTCGACACCTCAAATACGGCCGCATCGATGTCACCCTCGATGAATTCAATCATTTTATTGCGAATCAACACTGTCCGCTCCATACCTTTTGGGGGCAGGTTTCCCAGAGATTCCTCCAGCAATTGTGCCGTATCATCGTAGTCCCTGCCGGTGGTGTGTTCGCTGACAACTTCACAACCGCAGCGTTTGATGGCATCGATGATCAGCCGGTGAACCCTCGCCCGTTCCTCCCGATTATGCGCCCCCTGGATGGCCGCACCAAAGAATATTTTCATTTGAGTTTTTATTCCCTTTTATTTCTTAATCTTCAGTTGGATGGAACCTGTTAATTTAGGCTGCTTTTAAAAAATCGCCACCAAAATTTGATGGGATTCCACCTTATAATAAATTGAATAATTCATGTCCAGATTGTAATAGGTACTCATCTTGGGTTTCGACCCAACCATAAAATTCGCAATAAAGAGCAATTTTCAGTAGGTTGGGTAGAGCAACGAAACCCAACAACGGGCTACCGGCTCTCAACAGATTAGACGTTGAAAACCTCCAGAAAATGAAATTAAATACGTGACATTGTCACGTATATATATCGTAGCAGCGGTTGTATCTGACTAAGAAGCTCTTTTGAGATTTTTTCAAAATAGCGTGTCGATAACGGTGACATGAGGCAAAAACGTGTCGACAAATTGATTTTATTTTGGCACGTTTAATATCATGTCTGCGATATCGACATGTTGCATCTTAGATACTCCACCAAGCAGTAATACAGATTAACTCAATTGCTAAAATTAGGCGTGCTTAGGACCAAGTTGAAGCCAAGCAAGAACTAAGCAGGAACTAAGTAGGCGCCTATCAAGGACTGAAAAACCATGAGCGAATACCAGTACTATGAATTCAACGCGGTTGATAAAGCACTAAACGAAAAACAAATGCAGTCATTACGAAACCTGTCATCACGGGCGCGGATCACCCCTACCAGTTTTGTAAACGAGTACAATTATGGCGATTTTAAAGGCAATCCATTGAAACTGGTGGAAAAATATTTTGATGCCTTTTTATATGTGGCCAATTGGGGAACCCGCTGGTTGATGCTCAGGGTGCCGCGGAATTTAGTGGATGTCGATCTGGTTAAAAAATATTGTA
>JASFFJ010000303.1:0-8926 GCA_050124355.1 Desulfobacterales bacterium
TTCATAATTTTTCAACATGTTGCTGTGGCCCGACTCCATGCACAATGCCGTTACAAAGACGATAAATCACACTCAAACCTTAAACCGGAGGAAATCATGACACCCCAGGAATATTATGACCGGGTCTTAACCCGCCTGAAAAATAGTTATCAATTTTATGATTATCTGATTGCCGCCGGCAATGAGCTCTGCGAGGAGGGATACGACCCCGCGTTTCCCGTACTTGCCGCTGGGGTCGATCAGCTTGAAACCTAAACCCTCCAGAGAGGTCTTCAGGTTCATCTTCCCGTTGTCGGTGCAAGGTCGCAATCCGTGCTGATGCCTTTTGATTTTGAAATTTTTTTGGGCGGGGAAAACCATCTTTTATATACCGACAAACAGACCCAAAAAGGATATTTCGAGCAGATTTTGCCGGTCTGCCGGTATATCGAGGACCTGTTCCGATCCCGCGGCATACCGTATCTTCTGGACTACACGCCTTCCGGCGGACACTTCCTGTTTCAGAACGTCCTCGGCTACCGGCCACCCAGGCGCTAATGGAAATCGGTTATCTGGAAGAAGACCTCATACAGGCATGCATCTACATCGATCAGAATGACATGCGGCGCCGGTATGGCATATCCCTCGATGCGGCGCGCGTTTTCAGCGGCCTGGGCAAGATTGCCGAATATATTTCGCTGCTGACCATGGAAGCCTTTCGCCATAACGCGTCAAAGGGGATGTTGCCGGTCACCATTTCCGACAGCCTCGAGCGCTGTATCAACCTGGACAACACCTGGAGTGAAGGCTCGCCCTTCATGCGCTCCATCCGCAGCCCCTTCAGCCTGCACAAAAAGAACCAGGAAAAATACGGAAAATTTCATCAGCCGCCGCTGGTGGACGTTATCGGCACCTATTTCGACGGGCGCAACGTCGACGAAGAAGTGGATTTGGATGTTATTCTCGATTGCATTTGGGATTTGGAAAAAGCAGCGGCGCATGCCCAAAGGTTCACCGGCTACATTCCCTGTTCCGATGAAACTCTGATTGACTTCGTTGCGGAGTACAAAAGATCCGATCTTTATGCCTTCCACCAGGATTTTGATAATCAAAGCGAAATTCCGAAAGGAATGGCCCTGGTTTACGCTCGTGAAGAGACCCGCATCCCGGATTGGACCCGGCATATTCTCGAGCATCCCAATCCTTCGGCGCTTCAGCCGCAAAAAATGATCGGCTTTGTCTACGACTTCCTTATTCGGGCCAACTGGCAGCCCAAGCACATCGCCGGCATTTTCCGTGATTTGTATCAGAATCCGGCCTATCACTGGACACAGGATTTTCTCAAGTATCCGGCTCAGGCCAAGGCCAACTAGTGGGCGCGGGTTTACAGCGCTCTCGCCCTGTGGAACACCGGCCGTTTGAACATGGCAGCCTGAGGCTTGTGCGGTTATTATTAGCCCGGCGACAAATTACGTCATTCCGGCCGCAGCGGAGCGGAGGGCCGGAATCCAGCTATCGTGTCATTTTTACTGGATTCCCGCCTTCGCGGGAATGACCGGAGGATAACTAAAAGCACTCTATTTAACCGTCGGTTTAATAGATGATATTTGTTATCTCCGGGGTCGGGCCTAATGCTACGGGATCGGCGCATTGGCCGGTGGCGCCAAGCGGATGGATGTTGAGCGACCCTACGATGCAGAGACCTGCCGGCCCAGGATAAAAAACGTCGACGACAAGCCCAGGTTCCTTTACTAACGCCCCGCAAGTCTGGCTGCGCTTATACAATATTTTTTTGGGGGTCTGGCAAGTTTGTCGGAATGGCGTTGCGGGCCGGTTGATTTTGGACGGCATTTTTATGCTTCTGATCTTCATACCACTGCGCAAACAAGGTATCAAAATATTTGGCGTCGCGTAAAATTTCAACCGTGATTTTAAACGGACCTTTGATGCCCATGTAATTCAGCGCCGATGCCGAAGAGAGATGCCGCCTCAGGGTGGCTGAAATCGGAATGGCGTTTTGATGGGCGTAGGTTTCCAGGTAGTTCTGCGCGTCTTCATCGATGATGAGTTCTATACCGAATTCTCTTCTGAAATTTTCGATAAAGTCAACAATCGGCGACTTTTCCAGTATCTTTAAAAGAAAATCTTTCGGATGCTTGCACAGATTCAGGTTAATTTCCAGTTTGGTGAAGTTTGAACCCGGCAGCTCGAATTGAAATTCAGTCAATGTATTTTCCCAGACACTCACCAGGGCCCGCGCACCGGTTTTGCGATTTTCGGCGAGTTCAGCGACATACTCGACCGCCTCGGGAGTGAATTTCACGTCAATGTTAAAAAGCTTAAATTCGAGCCTGTACTGGTTGAGAATAGAATCCTCGGTTTCCTGCATAATTCGGATCAGGTCATTCTTGGACAACAAATTGGCAAAGGTTCTTATCGGGGACCTGCCGATCAGTTCAGGAATAAGCCCGAACTTAATAAAATCATCGGCTTCCGCTTTTTTATAATAGTTTGGAATTTTTCCTTTGCGGTCCTTTTCTGCTTCAGCTGCAAATCCCTTGATTTCGACGCTGCCGTCATCGTGGACCCGTCCCTTGTGCTGCAATCGCTTTTTTACAATCGCTTCCAGATCATCGTGGGATCTTTCAAAGGACCCACCCAGAATAAAAAGCACGTTTTCCGTGCTCACCAGGTTGTCTTGGCTGTCGGATTGGGATTTCATCTGGCGATCCATCATTTCCTGGAGCTGGTAGACGGGGGAAAAGGGACTATTTATGGGGACCAGTTTGCGTTCGATCAGCTTCAAGACGGATCTTTGGAATCCTTCCCGTGAAATGTCATGCCCGATGACAGCACCATCTTTGGCTTTTTTGTCGATTTCATCGATAAATATGATGCCGCCGTAACGGCTGATGAATTGGGCCTGCTCCTTGCGGTTGGCACCGGGCGCCAGATCGATTAACTCCCGGATCATATCATCGGCACTCTTGCCCACAAAGCCCGCTTCAGTATAATCCGTGGCATCGATGATGAGTGTCGGAACCTGCAGCAGATCGCCCAACACTTCGATACAATACGTCTTGCCGCTGCCGGAAGGTCCCGCAATCACGGTGTTTTTCTTACGGAAGCGCACGACCGTTCGATCATCAGGATGCTGACCGAGATGTTTCGTCATGGCGAAATGATAGGCGGCCGCGATCGCGAGTCGCTTTTTATATTCCTCCTGACCGATGACATATTTGTCCAGATAGCTTTTTATTTCTTTCGGGGTATAAATATTGGGAATGATTTTGCCGACCGAAGTTTTGCGGGGCCCCAACCGGTTCGCCAAGTGCGCCTTAAATGATTCATTGGCTGTATCCTGTGCATCCAGATAGGCCTTGGCCGCCTCTTCTTCAGTGCAGTTGTAGTCATCCATTATCTGGGTCAGCGCTTCTCTTGGTATCGCAATTTTCATTGAATTGATGCTTCTGCCTTCGTGCCTTTCGATTCGACTATTGCCAGTCGCTTAATGGTGAAAACACCCTATATCAGTATCTATTTTTATGTCTATAGGTCGATGAGCTTATTTTCGATGGGCTGATTTCCTAGTAATGGGATTTTTCCCTACCGGCTTCATCCATTACGGTATTGACTACGTCCCATAGCGTCGGCGTCTTTTCAGTCGTTTCTTTCGACTTATCGCAGGTCATTGTTGCTTGAATGGTGCGTTTCGATTTTCGTCTCCCTTCCGCTAGGGTTTCCCGGTAATCCACCCCGTTAATCATTCGTAGAGTGAGGCGTCTTTTTTACCGAATGCCTTTTTGTAGAAAGCCCGCTGTTCCTGATAATTCTTGAATTTTTTGTTGAGTAGCCAACTGTGCTTCAAGGCAGTCGCTATACTCATCAAACATATAGTGCATACACCTATCTGAAAACGAGTCACTCGTTAACTACTGCCTTTGCATTAAATGTGCCGCAATATATCAGAAGATTCTAATTACCTGAATTATGCATGCAAATAGCCCTAAACGAAAATTGCGGCTAGGTTGCCGCACTTGACTGAATAGATGATTGTTACTCAAAAATTCAGGTATCTATTTTTTTAAAGTATTTTTAGGGTCAAGTTTTTGTTCTGCCAACCGTTTCAAGACGCAACTGACGAACCACTGCGCAAAACATGAATTCAGCGCGTCGGCTCAATTAGGGTTATGCTTCGAAATCGGATTATTTAGTTCTGTTTTTTCCTGCAATCGGAACTGGGAGTTCTAGGTCACAAGTTGTTCCAAAATATCAATCAAAGCTTTTCCCCTTTTTTTCATTTCAGACCGCCCTCGGCTTGGGTTTTAGATGAATAAGTGGCCCACAGCTCACCGTATTGACGTCCATCAACACGCCAACAAAGAGCTGGCACAACTGTTGCTTTTATTTTGGTAAACCCGAAAAGTTGAAAAAAGGCTGTAGCTGTTGTTTGCGGCATGGATGAAATTCAGACAAAGGAGAAGGATATGGCAATGGATATCAAACTGGATTGTTACAGCGGTCATCTGATCAAAAGCCCTTGCAGAGAGTGCGACTTGAAAAACAGCCTCCCCGATTGCTCAAATAGCTGCAAGACGCTTGAACGAATTCATGAACGCTTGATCAACGTTATATCCTGTGCAAATAGCATCTCAGAATTTGAACCCTACTCCATTTCACGGCCAAACCCCTGAGAGGCGTTTTAGGTTTAGTAAAAGGAGAAATCGAAAGGCATTCAAATGCCGCTAATTACGATTTCAGGTGGAATAGGATGTGGCAGACCAGTCATCGCCCTTCTGGTTGCAGACGGTCTTGAGGTAGAACTCTTTGATCACAAATCAGCGACCACCAGCAGAGCGTGGTCCCGGCCCCTTCGAGGGGCCATCCCCATACCCCCAGCTGGTGGTCGCTGATTTCACCAGGCCGCCGTCAAAATGGGTATCCCGAGCTAAAAACGAATGTTTTCCAGCGGCGTCAGATCTTGGTAGAGCGAAAATTTCTGGGACATGTAACCGATAGATCGTTTGATGACTTCCAACTGGGTGATTAGGTCCGAACCCGCTACATGGCCCGTCCCTTCCGCCGCTGGGAGTGATAATGCCGCACAGCATGCGAATGGTGGTTGATTTGCCGGCGCTGTTGGGCCCCAGCAATCCAAAAATTTTACCCTAAGCGAAAATCCCGCCGCTGGGAATTTGTCCCGGCAAAATGATATCACAGACCTATAGACATTTGCTAGTTGACCTTATAAAAAGATACTCGGTCGGAATAGCCCCAAAGACTTGTTTCACCGATTACGACTTGTCCGATATTGACGCCAGGACGTCCGCAACGCTGGGGCTTGAGAGGTAAATGAGCCAAATTCGCCGATGTTTGGCAGGGGTGCGGATGCAGGCCTTGGGGGCATTTTTTAATCGGCTCTAATGTATTGATATTGCGGATAGCGTCAAAGCTGTTATAGCCGATGCCCTAAGGGCTATCGCCGTATTCATTCAGAAAAGCTTGGAAAAATTAATGTTGATAGACACGGAGGGGGTAATGGCGAAAAATTTCAAGATAGCGATGAACCGAACCGGCGTAAATCTGCAATTAAACCTGGCGGGGGAATTCGACGGCAGTGCTGCCCTGGAACTTTACCATATTTTGGAGCAGAATCTGACGGGTGCCAAACGCGTAATTATTAATACCGAACGCTTGCACAGCATTCATCCATTTGGCCGGGGAGTGTTTCATCATCATTTTCCAAAATTAAGGGATCATCGAGCCCGTGTAGAGTTTACCGGCAAGAATACGGCTCAAATTGGCCCAACAGGCGAATAGACTTTATCCTCAAAGCCCCGGATTAGTGATTGAAGCCATCTTCCTGGAGGCTAAAAAATGTCAACACTGCAGGCGCATGCTGAAAAAAGAATCTATGAACGTTACCGTCATACCATACCGATTGAATTTTCATATTTTAACAAAAGACAATTTTTTGAAAATTATGCATTTAACAACAGTTTGGGAGGCATGAATTTTAAATCCGGTTTTTTTGTCCAACCCGGATCAACCGTCCTAATCCGAGTGAAGCAATTTCATCCGAATAATACTTGTACAGGCGCATGCAACGGGCTGCGAACCTTTACTCTTGCAGAAGTAAAATGGTGTGAGAATGTAAAGGATGCAAATGATTCCTATTATAAGGTGGGTGTCAAATATTATGAATCGGCGTATTAGTCCCGCCAAAACCTGTGGCAGGAAAAGCTCGCAGATTCCTGCCTTCATGCCACCGGAGGCAACCTTTAGGGGATAGCCTTGATCGGTGATAAGGGGGCGGGTTGGTGACCTGCCTGTTGCGCCGCAAAAGCCGGTGGGCAGGTCGCCATGATCTACCTTTAAAGCTTTCGAAAAATTGGTTTGATTGTTACATTTTTTGAGGAGAACAAAATGGCAATAAAGAAAAATTATCTTAAAACCAAGCCGATTTGCAAGGTTACTTTTAAAATTCCGGCTGAAGGCGGAAACGCCGCGAAATCCGCCAATATTGTTGGGGAGTTCAATAACTGGTCATTTACTGCCAATCCCATGAAAAAGATGAGAAACGGCGCTTTCTCTACGACTTTAGAACTGGAAAAAGGAAGGGGATATCAGTTCCGTTATTTATTGGACAAGAATAAATGGGAAAATGAAGCCGAAGCCGACAAGTTCGTACCATCGCCCTATGGTGACAGTGAAAATTCGGTCATCATTTTATAAAATAGATACAATTATAAATAGATACAGTCGAAATCTGTTACGAATTTCGTTCACCTGTTAAAGCGTAGCCGACAGGTGAGCCTGTTGCTTGATATGACCAATTTTTCGGTCCATGTTTGAAAGAATAAATCATGTTAAATCCATCAAGCATGCCAAGAATTCTTTTCATAACGCCGGAACTCATATTTTTTCTTAATGCAACGGCGGCTGATAATAAAGTATATTCCAGCAGGAGAGGAAAAAAGATCGAATTTTTTGCCGGTTTACTCGATGATCTATATCAAGCCGGTTTTGATATCCAGATTGCCCAACCCGCATACCGCAAGCTGTTTTCATTTCTTACTGCCTCAGATCATAGATCACATCGTAGCGATATACCCGCAGATCGACTGCACCTGTTGCGAGATCGGGTTTTTTATTATGCCGATGACATCGATGTGAATCGTGATTGCGATAACATTAAAATCTGCCTCGCATTTCAGCGTGAAATTATTAATCACCTGGTCCCCATGATTCAGCCCGATCTTCTTCACTGCCACGATTGGATGGCAGGCTTGATCCCGGCCGCGGCGAGGCAATTGAGCATCCCATGCCTGTTCACAGTTTATGATATTCGCAGTAAAAAGATACCGTTGTGGCGCGCTGAAGATATGGGGATCGATATGGCGTATTTCTGGGAAGATCTGTTTTATGATCGAATGCCCACTTATTACGAGGAAACCCGGGAAACAAACCTCGTGGATTTACTTTTGAGCGGTGTTTATGCCGCAGATCTCGTTGATGCCGCCAGTTTGGGCGCAATGTCAGAAATTTTATTCTGTCAGTCTCGAAAAGAGCACAATAAAACAATTTTTAGACAGTTGCTCGCTGAAAAATTCAAAAGCGGATCAATATCCTGTTGCAACTGCACCGATGCCTCAAATTCCCGGGAATACATAGATCTTTATGAAAGGTTGCTCAGTGATTTTGCAACCGAACCTGCTGGTCAATGAAAAAAGATGAAATCCGTTCTTATCATATCACCGTCGGAACAGGTCACCCACATGATCAATTCCGCACTGCCCCCTGTATATCACAAGAACATTGCGCAGAGCCTTAAGGACGGCCTTAAACTTCACCATCAACATCATTTCGATCTCATCATGTCTGATTTGAATCTGCTGCGGGATGGCTTCCCGGCAGGCGAATATGCGGCGGGGATCAAGCTCTTCAGGGAAGTATACCCGTTGGTCAAGTTCGTCGTTTTATCATCAAAAGAAAGGATCCGGGAGACGGTGAAAACAATTAAGGCCGGCGCCAATGATTATCTGACCTATCCTGTCGATCCGGCAGAGATCGCTTTGGTCATTGAATCTCTACAGGAATCCCTCGCCCAGGATTTGGAGCTGGATTATCTCAGGGATCGTTTCTGGAAAACAGAATGGCTCGATGTCATCCGCACCCGCAATCCCGCGATGCGGGAGGCCCTCAATAAGATACGGGCGGTTGCGCCGACCATCGCCACGGTGCTTCTCACCGGTGAAACCGGCACCGGCAAGGGACTGATGGCCCGAGTGATTCACCGACACAGCAACCGCAGTGAGGCCCCCTTCATCAGTGTTCACTGCGGTGCCATTCCGGATACATTGCTGGAAAGCGAGCTGTTCGGCCATGAAAAAGGCGCGTTTACGGGAGCGGTTCGTAAAAAACCGGGTAAATTTGAACTTGCCCGGGGCGGCACGATATTTTTAGATGAGATCGGGACCATCAGCCCCTCAGCCCAGATAAAATTGCTGCAGGTATTGCAGGATGGTACCTTCAGCCGGGTGGGCGGTGAGGAGGTCTTCACAACCGATGCCAGGATCATCTCCGCCACCAACGCGGACCTGGCAGAAATGTGTGACCGGGGGGAATTCAGGAAAGATCTTTTCTACCGCTTCAATGTTTTTCCGATTCAAATACCACCGCTCAGGGAACGGATCGAAGATATTGACTTCTTATGTGAAATATTTTTGACCAATTTGAACCAGAAACATGGCAAAAACATTCAAACCGTCCACCCTCAGGTAATCCATGCCTTTAAATGCTATCACTGGCCGGGCAACATCCGGGAACTGGAAAATCTGATGGAGAGAGGCTATATCCTGGAATCCGGCGCGGTGTTGACGCCGGAAAGTTTTGAGGCCGATCTTTTCGATTCAGCTGTCGGTGATGTCTCAGCTGTGTTGCCGGT
>JASFFJ010000304.1:0-8908 GCA_050124355.1 Desulfobacterales bacterium
CACCACCAAGGAACAGCCTGCCGACGGACTGCTGGGCGGCAATTGCATAAATCACCATGGCCACACTCGGCGGAATGATCATGCCCATCGTGGACGATGCGACTGTAATGCCGGCCGCAAAGTGGGCCGGATAGCCCCGCCGTTGCTGCTCCGGAATGAGTATCGATCCCAAGGAAGCCACATCCGAAGTGGAGGAGCCCGAGATACCGCCAAATATCATACTGGCAGCGACATCAACAAAGAGGAGCCCGCCCCGCAGCTTACCGACAAAAATCAAACAAAAATCGATCAACCTCTTGGTAATGGTGCTGGCATTCATGACCTGCCCCATGAGGATAAACAGCGGCAAAGCAATCATCGCGTAAGAATTCATACCGGAGAACATCCGCTGCGGCAGAATCTGGATCAGCATTGGATTGTAGATCCAGAAATAAGAGAAAGCAGAAAGGCCAATGGCATAGGCAATCGGCATCCCGAGTGCCAGGAATATAAACAGGGTGACAAGCAGTGTGATCATCTTTAAGGCCTTTCAGTTCCTATTCCTATCAGCCCCTGGCGGTAAACCAAGATGGTTTTTCGTCACCAAAAAGGACCAATACGATGCGAATAACGCAAAAGAGGATTGACAAGCCCGTGGCGATGGGGATGCTTATTTTGGCAACAATTTGCGGTACTCTTATAGAATGCATCATAAAGAACCCGGTTTTCTCCAACCACACAATCGATTGCCAGAAGATGGCAGCGTTAATCAAAATCAGCAAGAGAAAAACCAGGACGTCCAGATAGCGCGTCAGATGCTCCGGCAGGATTTCGAAGAGTGCCGGTACGGAAATGTGCCCTCGCTGGGAAATTGCCAGGGCGGCGCCTATGGCCGTAACGTGGGCAAAGAAAATCGGAAGGGACTCGTGCATCCCGAAAATGGAATAGGAAAACCCATAGCGGAGAATAACGGTGACAAAAACCATGATCCCGAGCAGGAGAAGAATGGCGGCCATGATGGCACCCAGTATCTTTTCCAGGAACCGATCGGCCGCAGCAATCCAGTGTATGAGGCTATTTTTTTGAGGCTGCCGATTCATCTTTATATCCTTTGTAGCGAGGATAGGGTCTTGAATGTGCCCGGTGTCACCCGACCAGACCGCCACTGTACTCTCTCTCAAAACCTCTGAGGATACAAAACCCCTGACGTTGCAACACCAGGGAAAAATTTGACCTGCTATCCAGCTTTCGGAGTTGCTCCTTAGGCTGGATAACAAGCCTTAGATCAGATCATTTGCCTGTGGCGACCGCCATGGCGGCATCCAGATCAGCCTGGGTGAAATCGCCCCGTTTAATGAAATGCTCATATACCGGTTTAACACGCTCACGGAAATCTGCTAGCGCATCAGCCTCAACGTAGTTTACGGCCTCGACGTTCTCGGCGAGCTTTTTGATAAACTCGCCCTCGTGCTCCTGCTGCAGCTTATCCAGATATTGCATGGCTTCTTTTGCCACCTCATCGTGGAGGGCCTGCAGATCGGGCGGCAGTGTTTGGAACCAAGCCAGATTAACCATGAACGGATCCGGGCCGGTTGCATAGTTGCTGATGGTGACATACTTCTGCTGCTCGTAGATCTTGTAGTCCCAAATATTTGAAGGCGCGTTATCCTGACCATCGATGACGTTCATCTGCAGTGACTGATAGACATCGCTGTAAGCCATGGCGATCGGATTAGCACCAAAGGCTTTCATCGATAGCTGGTAGACCTCCTGCTGAGGAACACGAATGCGCAGTCCCTTGAAATCCGCGGCTGACTTGATCGGGCGGATATTGTTCGACCAGGCTCGGAAGCCATTCGACACGCCAATTGCCGGGATATGATAACCGTTTTTCTGGGCATCTTTTGCAATTCCCATGGCCCAGTCGCTTTGCACCAGGCGGGTTGCTTGCTCCCAGCCATTCACCAGGAATGGCATCATGAAAATAACGAACTTCGGGTTGGCATCGGTGAACATGCCGCCGCGGGTACCTTGCAGGGCACCGGTGGCAACCATGTCCATCATTTCACGTTCGTTGCCAAGCACCGCACCGAAGTAGTTCTCCACATCGATTCGGCCGTTGGACCGTTTCTCGAGTTCCTTTTCGAAAAATTCCATCGAGGCTGCCCGGTCGCTTCCCTTCGGCTGGGAAATCCCAAACTTCATGACAAAGTCAGCTGCCAGGACGGGTGTTGTAAGTAAAGATATGCTTAACAATATACCAAAGAAAAACAATGTTTTTTTCATCATTAACCTCCTTTTGTAAATAATGTTGGATACGTGTAGTGCTCTTTGTTAAGACAGCGATTCACCTCCTTTTGTTAGGGCGTTTCAGCTTATGGAAGAAATATCCTACCATCTCGATTGACAATACAGTTTTGATCATATTTGTCAATATTATTATAAAATGAACCCCGTTCATCAATGCCAGGACCACCGGCTACCAAATGTACGTTCACCTGAGATGATCTTTTTCACCTCCTTTCATAGATTAACGTAATCTCTACCATTTCCTGCAGTTCTTACGAATCAGATATCCGCAGGGCCTCTTCCTTGGCGATACGGCACCATTCGACAACATTTTCAGGACGATTTCCGATGGTGTGATTGTCTTTCATGATCACCTCCACGATGTTGTCTCTGGTCATTTCCAGGAGTTTTCGGATTTCCTGGCGCATTGCCTCGTTGTCCATTTTCGGCAGACTCAACGGGGTCGGTATGGGCTTTAACGAGAGGATAAATTGATCCTCCAGAAAAGTGGACATTTTTTCGATATCGGCCCAGGGTGAGCAGGATACCCGGCGCAATCGGTGGTGCTTTTTGACCACCTGCCAGCGGGTGTGAAGTTCTTCACAGCAACCGTAACAGGTGAGGCCAAAGCGATCCATAATCGGTTTTTCAACGGGAAAGACAAATTCCGCATAATGCTCAGGAGACACATTGATGGTTTCCTGACTTTCGGTAAATCCCCATAGATCAACGGTCCTGACCGTGCCGTCGAAATCTGCCTGAGGCAGTTCGTCGGTAAATCCGTAGCCGCCCGATCCGATGTAGGTTCCGTCGTTATTGAGATGTAACAGGTTATTTTTCTCCATGAAATCGATTTTTGCCATATTGGCTTTAGAAATGAACCCCAGCAGCGCTTTCAATCCGTCAGGTTGATCATAGAAGTCGGTAAAAAGATTCATCAGGCCGCGTAACTTAACGACCTCCCGGGTGATTCCCAAAGAGGACCACCCTTGTGTTTTCTGGCGCACCTCGAGAATATCGCCAAAAGTGTCCCTGGCGATTTCAAAACTGCTGTTGCTGGTTTCCCAATCTATGACAATACGCGGGGTCTTCAGTCGATCAAGATCCTTGTCGTAATCCTTGATAGGCGGTTCCCAGGCAATGGCACCATCCTGGGCGTCGGTTTTGTGCTCAACGATTTCCACGCCCCAATCATCAGGCAATAAGACGGATAGTATGTAAAAATAGGGTTCAACCGGCCGGTCGTCTCCCATCTCCTCGCCCCAGAATATCTCTTTGCGCAGATCCATTTCCCAGTGCCGTGCCATCTTGCCCTGGCACATCATCTGTTTTTCAGTGATGATCTCATTCCACCCGTTTTCAGGCTCACAAAATATGATCGGTCGGTTCTTCTCAAGAGAGTTAAGTCTGTGCCATAATTCCCTTTTCTCCGCCATTTCGGGACTGGCAGCAATGGTTGCGACCCTTTCTGCCAATTTTCTGAGCACCTGTCTGTCTTCTGGGGACATGTGAAGATCCTCAGACCCAAACATTGTTGAGACCCGCCTGGCGCCGGTATGTATCTGACCGGTTGAAGGGCCGTTACCATAATTTTCCATGATAATTTTTATCCCGATGTGATTTTACTTTAACTTATGAAACTTCATGATGCAGAAAAGAGCCATATGAGATTCCGCCAGGTTGATTAACGAACCGCAGAATACTCGGATGACGAATGACGAATGACGAATTGTTGATGTCGCTACGCTCTGCTAATTTAAATAATAAAATAGAAAGAATTCCTTAATTCGTCAATCGGCATTCGTTACTCGTTATTCGTCAATCGCTTATTTAGAGTTTCTTTTTCGATCATATTAGCCGTTTTTTTTAACCAGAGGCGACGCTCTTAAACCACCTCATACGCTCGCGGGATCGGATTCTCGCGATTTCCGCGATAACGCGCCACGGTTTCGAACATGGCCCGGATGGCCTCGTCCGGCGTACCGTAATCAATATTATCGCATTTGACGGCCAGCCGATCGAAGGGTGCACCATGTGCTTCAAGGAGCGCTTCAGTGGCCGCCGCAGCTTGCGCTGCCGTGTAGTGCATCAATTTCACCGGATCCATGCGCAAACTGAGCCAACGATCCTTGAACGCCTCGCGGCAAACCCTGATATCCGAGCCACAGCCTACATCCATATAAATCGCACCCGTATCCGCATAGTCTTTCGCAAAACGATGGGCATTGTTGCCGCAGTGATGGATTCCCATGGGCGGAAGCTTTTCTCCCAGCCAGACGTCATGCTTTTTAAGATATTGTCGGTAATGCGCCGGGGAAATCATCTGCAGGGTGCAGTTGGGGATGGTGAACAGATCCGGCATGAATCCTGCTGTGAGGCGACATACGCTCAGAGATATGGTTCCGGTCCGGGCCTTGATGCGCCGTCCGACCTCATAAATTGTCCTGGCGATCACCCCATGGATATGCTCCACCAAATCGGGATTCTCGATCAAATCCAGGAAATAGTCCTGCCCACGAAGATCAAAGGCCACATTCACAACGCTGTGCATGGGCACGTCACCTGCCAGATAGCCGAATTCATCTTCGAGACTCCTCATGAGGGCGTATAATGCCTTCATTGTTGGTGTGTCTTCCACATTTTCGGGAGCTTGCAGTTTCCAGGCTTGCGCTTCAGTCAACTTAGGGGAAATGACCCATGGATTGGCGTCTTCACTGTAAAGAATTTTACATCCCAGGATTTCCTGAATAAAATACCCCGATCCCAGGATCACTGGGCCGATAAAAGGGCGTCGGGGTGCGTTCCGGTACCCAAGACCCAGATCACCGAAGCGCTCGTAGAGCAACTCTCGCATCTGCTTTTCTTGATTCACCCGTCTTGTGGGATCGTAAAAAAAGCCGCGATCAAAGTTCAGACCATAGCTTTTATGCCACCAATTTGGATGGAATACGACATCTGCATGCAGATAAGGGAGTGGCATGCCTACCTCGGCTATCTTTTTTTCAAACGCTTAAGCAGCGAAACTTTAAATTATAATTCATATTTTTCAACTTTATAGTAGCTCTTTTTTTATCTGCTTTAGCTTTATAAAAAGGACATTATTTTTATAATTTGTTGTATTTCGAACAAACTAAAGCATTGAAATATCGTATTGTCAAGCAAAATCACAAAATTGTCTTGCTATTTCTCCAATTTAAGATTAAATAAAGGACATGACCCGAAACACCTTGTTTTCGACCGTGCGCCAGAAAAATTTTGCCTTGATATTGAATGTGCTTCATTTAGAGCAGGTAGCATCGCGCGCCAGAATATCCACGCTAACGGGCATCTCCCGATCGACGGTATCCAATATAATTAACAAATTAGAAAAACTTCAGCTTGTGGAGTATATCAATTCGCATCGCGATCATACTTCCGTAGGTAGGCCCGGCGTATCCCTTCGATTGAATCCAAAAGCATTTTATGCCATCGGAATAGAGATTAATATTTACAATTCGAAAGCCATGCTGGTTGGGCTGGACGGAGGCGTTATCGCAAAACAGGACATTGGACGAAATGGCCGGGCCGATCCCGACCAGCTTTTATCCACCCTGGCGGAGACAGCGGAGCAGGTGATTTCCAAATCGGGGACGGATCGTGAACGGATCATCGGCCTCGGTGTGAGCTTCATGGGACTGATTGATCATACCAAGGGTATCGTCGTACGCTCCACCAGTCTGCCGGAGTGGAATCGAATGAATATCGTTGAAGGTTTTCAGGAGCGATTTGCCCTCCCGGCGTATGTAGAGAACAATGCCAACGCCATGACCCTGGGGGAGGCTCGTTTTGGCATCGGCCGGGGTAAAGACAATATTCTGGGGGTGACAATCGACGAAGGCCTTGGCGGAGGGATTGTAATAAACAAGCGGTTGTACATGGGCAGCCATGCTGCCGCCGGGGAACTCGGTCATATGAGTATCGTGCCGGCCGGGGCCATCTGTCATTGCGGCAACAAGGGCTGTTTGCGCACCCTGGCCAGTGAATCGGCCGTCGAAGCCAACGCGATTCGAATCATCAAAACCGGTGTAAAGACCCTTCTGCGAGACCGGCCGGACATTGACCGGACGAATATTAACGTTCAAGACGTCATCGCAGCTGCTAGACGTGGGGATACCTGCTGTAAGGATATCATTTCTGATGCCGGCAGGTATCTCGGTACAGGTCTGGTCAACTTAGTGAATGTTCTGAGCCCCGAAATGGTGGTCTTGAGTAAGAATTCGTTGCCAACCTTTGAACTTTTCTTTGAAGAAGTGAAAAAGACCATCGCGGAGGGCGCCTATGCCGGGAAGCTGGGGATTCCAGAGTTGGCAATTTCAGCCCTTGGTGAGGATGCTGTTTGTGTGGGTGCGGCCAGCGTCGTCATAGACCGGCTCTTAGCGAGATACCAAATATAACCGCATCACTTTTGGAGGAAGTACATGGAACGAGTGGGCCTAATCGGCGTGGGCAACATGGGAACCGGTATGGCGAAAAACTTAGTGAAGAAGGGCTTCAAGCTCAGGGTGTACGATATCCGTGACGAAGCCCTCAGGGAGATGGCCGGCCTGGGCGCTGATATCGCCGCCTCACCGCGACAGGTCGGGGAAGAGTCCCAAGTTGTATTCATAATGGTGCTGAATGGCACCCAGGTCGAGGATGTGGTAACGGGCAAGCAGGGGTTGTTGGAAGGCATCATGCCGGGAGCGACAGTGATCGTTACCGCCACGATTTTACGCTCGATCATGATCGAAGTTGCTGCCCTTTTAGAGGCCAAAGGAATCGATGTCATCGACTGTCCGGTCAGCGGCGGTCAGCCGGGAGCAGCTGCCGGCACTCTCACCATGATGGCTGCAGCAAAAAAAGAGGTTTTCCAGCGCTGCCATAACGTTCTCAATGCCGTGGGAAAAAATATCTATCATGTCGGCGAGGAAATTGGAATGGGCCAGACCGTCAAGGGAGCTCTGACTGCCCTGACCGGTTCCTGCTACGGTGGAATCTTCGAATCCCTGGTGCTGGGAACCAAAGCCAATATAAAACCGGAAATCCTTTACAAGGTGATCAGCACCAGCATGGTGGGCAACGATCTTTTCCGGGACACGGCCAAACATATCATGAACCGCCACTTCCAAGGGGCAGGCGCCTGCATCCAGACCATGTACAAGGATCTGGGAATTACCCTGAGCATGGCCAGGGACAGTGGTGTACCCATGTTCACCTCCAGCACGGCGTATCAGCTGTTCCAGGCCGGTATATCCCTCAGGCCCCAGGAGGATAATTGGACCATCATCAAGATCCTGGAGGAAATCGCCGGCACCGAAGTAAAAGAAAGCGCCGCCGAGGAGAAGTAGATGAACAACGACCAAACCATGCAGTGGGGAATTATCGGCTGTGCCCGAATCGCCGCAACCGCCATTATCCCAGGTATCAAGGGCTCCGCCAATGGAGACGTCATGGCCGTTGCCAGCAGAGAACCGGGGAATGCCAAAGCGTATGCCGCCAGATTCGACATCCCTTGGGCCTATGGAAGCATAGCATCCCATGAGGTCGATTAATTTTCATTCCCGCGAGGTAGAAAGCGCGGTGGGTTCTAATCTTAAGACAGAGTTCCACGAGTCTACCCGGGGGAGTGAATATAGGGGTCCAGAGAATCAAGTTTACTGCGGACCTAATATAAATCAACAAAAATAAATTAGGAGCTAAAAGTGAAAAGAATAGGAATAGTGGGCTTAGGAAACATGGGGATCGGGATGGCCAAAAATCTTGTTGATGCCGGCTTCCCGCTGAGTGGATATGACCTTCGTCAGGAGAGAAAAGAGATGCTCTCTGAGTTGGGAGGAACTTCAGTCGCTTCGGTAAGCGCCGTGGGTGAAAACAGTGATTGTGTTTTTGTCATGGTCATGCACGGCTCCGAGGTTCAGTCAGTGGTTGCAGGGGATGGTGGACTCCTGGAGACCATGCGTCCGGGGTCCTGCATTATCGTCACCGCGACGATCAACCCCGCGGACATCAAGGTATTGGTGGATAAGACAGAGAAAAAGGGGATTGCACTCATCGACAGCCCCGTGAGCGGCGGCAAAAGTGGTGCAGATAGCGGAACCCTGACCATGATGGCTGCAGCCAAAAATGAGGTGCTCGAAGCGCACCGCGGGGTCCTCGAAGCGGTGGGTAAGAGCATTTTCCACGTCGGTGAAAGCATCGGACAGGGGCAGGTCGTCAAAGCTGCCCTGCAGGCGCTGATCGGCGCGAGTTTCACCGCTATCTTCGAGTCACTTGTTCTTGGAACGAAGGCCGGCGCCGACCCTGAAATTCTCTACGACGTATTCTGCGCGAGTGGTGTCGGGAGCGGATTGCTGAAAGGCTGCGGCGCCCTGATCCTGGACCGTAAATTCGAAGACACCGGCAGTCATATCGCAACGATGTACAAAGACCTCGGAATATCCATGGCGATGGCTCGCGAAAATGGCTGCGCCGTGTTTACTGCCGCAACGGCATACGAGCTCTTTCAAACGGGCATGTCGCTTTACCCGGAAGGCGACAACTGGGCCATCGTAAAATTCCTTGAGAATATAGCCGGAACCGAGGTCAAACGTTCCGGATCATAGAAACCGCTAATCATACAGGA